>CAMNDR010000048.1 GCA_946535685.1 uncultured Clostridia bacterium
TTCGGAAGAAGCGCCTGGTTCTCACGGATACGGTCATACACGATGATCGTGTTGTTGATCGAGTAACCGAAGATCGTCAGGATGACGGCCATGAAGTTCGAGTTGATCTCGAAGCCGAACAGCACGAAGCTGCCATAGGTGATGATGATGTCGTGCAGCAGTGCTGCGATCGTGAACACACCAGCCGACCAGCCGGAAATGCGCTTGAACCGCAGCGCAATGTAGATGATCAGCAGGAGCGCTGCGAAGACAACAGCCACGATACACTTGCCGAAGAACTCACGGCCGGAGGACGGGCTTACCTCATTGCTCTCGAGCATGTCCACATTGTTGTCCGGGTAGATCTCCTGCATCTTGGCAAGCATGCTCTCCTGCTGCTCCAGCGTCAGGCTCTCGTCATAGGAGAAGGACACGGTCAGGATGTTGGTGTCGGAGTCGAAGCTCTCACCGGTCTGAACATTCACGGGCGTATTGAGGATGCCCTCAATGTCGCTGCGGCAGGCAGCCGGATCAAGCTCACCGCTGTAGGAGTAGGATACGATCGTACCGCCCTTGAAGTCGATGGCGATCTCCACACCCTTGAAGGTCGTGCAGAGGGACAGCACGATCAGGACTGCAGAGATGATGAAGAACTTCTTCTTGTTCTCGGAGAAGCCGAGGATCTTGGCCTCCTTGTAGGTCTTCTCATTGTAGCCGAACAGGGACGGCTTCTGGAAGGCCTTGAAGCGTGCGATGGACATGGACATCAGTCTTGCGGCAAAAACGCCCATGATGAAGTTCAGGACAACGCCGGCCACGAGCGTGAAGCCGAAGGAGTAGATGAAGCCCTCGGTCGTTGCGCCGAACGGACGGAAGATCGTTGCATCCAGGAACTTGGTGATCGGGTTGGTGTTTGTGCCGAACGCACCCATCAGGATGATGGCGACGATCGCCAGTGTCAGGTTACCGTCAAGGATCGCAGAAAAAGCGTTGGAATAACCGGACTTGATGGCGGTCTCCACGTTTCTGCCCTTGGCAAGCTCCTCCTTGATACGCTCAGCGGTGATGATGTTACAGTCAACACCCATACCGATGGAGAGGATGATACCGGCAATACCCGGGATGGTCAGGGTGGAGCTGGGCTGGAAGCCGAACCAGCCGGATACAGCCGCCAGCATGCCGGCAGCCTGGCCGATCAGACCGAGGACAGCGATCAGGCCGGGGATGCGGTACAGCACGAGCATGTACACGCAGATGAAAGCCAGGGCGATCAGGCCGCTGATGATCATGGCACGCAGCGCACCGGTACCGAGTGTCGGAGACAGGGTCTTGGTGCTGGTAGCATGCAGCGAGAACGGCAGCGCACCGGATGTGATCTGGTCAGCGAGCTCCTTGGAGCTCTCAGCGGTGAAGTTGCCGGAAATGACGGCGTTGCCGTTGCTGATGGCCTCGTTGACGGTCGCGCTGGAAACACAGGTGTCGTCCATCCAGATAGAGATATAGCCGTTCTGTGCAGCCTGCTGTGCAGTTGCAGTGGCAAATGCATCCTTACCGGAGTCGTTCAGAGCAAGCTGTACGACCCACTGGGAATTCTGCTGGTCATAGCCGGGGGTTGCGGTGTCCACGCTCGAACCGGTCAGGATGACCTCGCCGTCGGCCTCAGTGCCGTAGCGGAATGTCAGCTCAGACATCTGACCGAGCTCATTCACAGCTGCAGCCGGGTCGAAGTCCGCCTCGCCGGACTGCCACGGGAAGCGCACGATGATGCGGCTGTTGTTGTAGTCTACATACGTTTCACTGTCGTTGATGTTCAGTGTGGAAAGACGGAGCTTGATGACCTCCATAGCCGCATCCATCTGTTCCTCTGTTGCATCCAGGTCGTCCTCCGGCTCAAAGGTGACGTCAACACCGCCCTGGATATCAATGCCCAGACGGATGTCGTCCAGCCCATGGATATAGGTGGACTTGATGTCTCCCTTATAGCTGTCAAAGCCAAACACTGTCGTATACGCAAACAGCAGAATGATGCACATGACAACGAAGAAGACGGGTTTTCCTACTTTCTTGTTCACGATCTGACCTCCTGTTACCGCCCGCACCTCCGGAATGGCCGGTCAGGCGGAGCTTTTCTCTCTTTGTATCGCATGAATATGCGACATACATGTTAATTATAGTATAAAATGGGGGAAAAGTCAATAGCTTCTTTAAAAAAAGTCTCACAGAACCGCAGGAATTTATCATTTGGCCAATGTGCTTCCGGAATAGCAGGAAAGCGGATCTGTCACCATGCACAAGACGGGCTGTTTCTATTCGTGCAATATGCTGATTTTGCAAAGCACGCTTGGCAAATGCTTGACAAGTATACTTGGCAGTGATATAATACATACAACGGATGCAAAGTAAACTTGGCAAGCCGAAGATCATCCAAAGGAGGTCATTGTTATGACAAAAGAAGAGATTCTCGATCGGGCACGCAAGGAAAACAAGGGCGCTGATCTTGCAGAGCTGGAGGTCGCCAACAAGAGCAAGAGCATTGCCGGTGCCGTTGCGATGGTGCTCGGAGCGGCTGTGAATATCATCTACACGTTCCTGACCGGCAAGGGCAACCAGCTCTTCTGGGTGATGTTCTTCGGCTACAACGCTGCGCAGTGCATCGTGATGGGGATCCTCTATCGGAAGCATGAGCAGAAGGGGAAGGACTGGACCTATCTTGGCTTTGGCATTGTGTTTGCAGTGCTGACAATCCTGGCAATGATCTACACCCTTCGGGACATGGGGGTGCTGAAATTTGGATGATTCGCTCGTACTGAAGAACCGCCTCAAGGAAGTCCGCAGCGAGCGCAAGCTCTCGCAGGCGGAGCTTGCGGCGATGGTCGGCGTCTCCCGGAACACCATCAGCTCCCTCGAGACCGGACAGTTCCAGCCGACCGCCAAGCTGGCGCTGATCCTGTGCATTGCGCTGGATATGAAGTTTGAGGAGCTGTTTTATTTTGATTGATGGGATGGGATTTCGCCGTCTGCGGACGGCGACCAAGGGGCTCTGCCCCTTGGATCCCTGCAAACTTTTTTTGGAGAAAAAAAGTTTGATCAAAAAAATCATCCTGGGCTTCGCCGAAGATTGCAGGGCTACTTGTGATGGGTGCAGCGTCACGCTGCCTCTTTAACAAATTGAGGACTCAGCCATGTTAGGTTGAGTCCTCTTTGTTTTGGTATCTTAACTCTCCTCCATCGCCGCTCTTGCATTGGCAAGCATCAGCTTGATGCGGTTCTCCTGGTTGACACGGGTCGCACCGGGGTCATAGTCGATGGCGATGATGTTCGCATTCGGGTAGCGCTCCTTGACCGCACGGCTCATACCCTTGGCAATGATGTGGTTCGGCAGGCATCCGAACGGCTGCGTACAGATGATGTTCTCTGTGCCGCTCTCCGCTAAAGCGCCCATTTCCGCCGGGATCAGCCAGCCCTCGCCCATGTTCACGCCGAGGCCGATGTACTGGCTCACGGAATGCAGCAGGTGGACAAAATCATGCGGCGGCACGAAAACGCCGTGCTCCTTGACGACCTTGATGACCTCATGCTGCTTGGCGAGGAACATCTTGTAGAGCAGATGATAGACCGGTGTTGAAGCGGTTCTTCTGCCGTAGAGCTTGGACTCGTTGACCTTGGTGACCATGTAGTACAGCGCAAATTCGAGCATCGACGGCACGACCGGCTCGCAGCCTTCCGAGATCAGGAAGTCCTCGAGATGGTTGTTGCCGAGCGGGGAGAATTTGACGTAGATCTCGCCCACGATGCCCACACGGATGCGGGGCACGGTGGAGCGCTCGATCTTGGCAAAATCCTCGAGCATGCCCTTGTAGTACTTCTTGGTGTTGGTATAGTCCTTCGTCCGCAGGATCGGGATCATCTTCTTAACCCACTTGTCCAGCACCTTCTTGGAGCTGCCCTTGACCAGCTCATAGGCACGGCACTGGTTGTACAGCATCTGCAGCATATCGCCGTAAATGATGCTGTAAAGCGACCGGATGATCATCGGCATGGACATATGCCAGCCGTTCCGGGGATCCTTCTCCAGGCCGACAAAGTTCAGCGAGATGACCGGCACCTGCGGGAATGTATCCTTGAGCGCCTTGCGCAGCAGGTGGATATAATTGGAAGCCCGGCAGCCGCCGCCGGTCTGCGGCAGCATCAGAGCGACCTTGTTCGGGTCATATTTTCCGCTTTTCAGCGCATCCATGAACTGCCCGATGCACAGGAGCGCCGGGTAGCAGGTATCATTGTGCACGTTTTTGAGTCCCTCGTCCACAACAGCTCTGGATTCATTTTCCAGCACCACGCAGTGATAGCCATAGGCCTCGAAAACGCTGATGAGAAGCTGAAAATGGATCGGCAGCATCATCGGGATGAGGATGGTGTGCGTTTCCTTCATTTCCGGTGTAAAGATGGGATATCCGTCTTTTCCGAGCTCGATGTCCATTGGGAAATGTTCTCCTTCCTTGCGGTATATCTGTTTATCCGTTCATTGCCGCCAGCAGGCTCCGCAGGCGGATCTTGGCAGCGCCGAGGTTGTTGATCTCGTCGATCTTGAGCTGTGTATAGAGCTTTCCGCCCTCTTCGAGGATGCTGCGCACCTCGTCGGTGGTGATGGCATCAATGCCGCAGCCGAAGCTGACGAGCTGAACGAGCTGCATATCCGGCTGGGTCGTCACATACTGTGCCGCACGGTACAGGCGGCTGTGGTACGTCCACTGGTTATGCACATGGAGATGCGGCATCTGACCGAGAGGCGCTACCGCCTCCTCTGTCACGACAGCAAGTCCGAGGCTCGTGATGAGCTTGTGGATGCCGTGGTTGATCTCCTTGTCAAGGTGATAGGGACGGCCTGCGAGCACGATGATCTTGCGGCCTTCGGCTCTTGCCTGGGCGATCATCTCCTGTCCCTTGTTGATGATATCCTGCCGGAACTGCTCCTGCGCCTTGAAGGCGGCATCGAGCGCACCGGCGATCTGGCTGCCGATGTGGTACTTCGCCAGCACCTGCTTCATGACCTTGACCACATGCTTGCGGTTGTTCAGGTCGAGGTACGGGTAGAGGAAGTTATCCGCATTCAGCCCGCTGTGGTTGGCATGCATCAGCTCCGGATAATAGGCAACGACCGGACAGTTGAAGTGGTTGTTGGTGTCCGGCTCCTGCAGATTATAGCTCATGCACGGCCAGAAGATGAAGTCCACGCCCTTTTCGAGCAGTGTTTCGATATGGCCGTGAGCGAGCTTCGCCGGATAGCAGACGGTATCCGACGGGATGGTGTGCTGTCCCTTGAAGTACATCTTCCGGTCGCTCTCGCCGGAGATTTCCACACCAAAGCCCAGCCTTGTGAAGAACGTGTACCAGAACGGCAGGCGCTCATAGAAGCTCAGCACGAGCGGCAGTCCCACGACGGCTCGCTTTTCCTTCGGCTGCTCCTTCACAAGCTGCATCAGGCTGTTGTATTTATACATATATAAATCAGGGATCTCCTTCTCCCGCTTGATGCCGGCACCCTTTTCGCAGCGGTTGCCCGAAACGAAGCGGCCGCCGTCAGAGAAGCGGATGATCGTGAGCTGGCAGTTGGCGGTACAGCCGCCGCAGCGCACGGTCTTGGAGGTATAGGAAAACTCTGCGAGCGCCTCAGGGGAGATCAGGCTGCTGCTGGCCGTTCCGTCGGCTGCGGCACGCTCCTTGGCATAAAGCGCCGCACCGAAGGCGCCCATCAGGCCGGAAATTGCCGGACGGATGACGGGTCTGCCGATCTCACGCTCAAAACAGCGCAAAACGGCATCGTTCAGGAAGGTTCCGCCCTGAACGACAATATTCTTGCCAAGCTCGTCCACGCTCTTGGCACGGATGACCTTGTAGATCGCATTCTTGATGATGGAAGAGGACAGGCCGGCGGAGATATCCTCCACGGTCGCACCGTCCTTCTGCGCCTGCTTGACGGAGCTGTTCATAAAGACCGTGCAGCGGGAGCCGAGCTCGACCGGATGCTCCGCAAACAGACCCATCTGGGAGAATTCGGCAATATCATAGCCCAGTGCCATTGCAAAAGTCTGGATGAAGGAGCCGCAGCCCGAGGAACAGGCCTCGTTGAGCATGATGCTGTCGATCGCCTGGTTCTTGATCTTGAAGCACTTGATATCCTGACCGCCGATGTCGATGATGAAATCCACATCCGGGCAGAAGAAGGATGCCGCCTTGAAGTGCGCCATCGTCTCCACGATGCCGTGATCCACGGAAAGCCCGGCTTTGATGAGATCCTCGCCATAGCCGGTCACGGCGCTGGAGCGGATGTTGAGCTTCGGGTTCTTGTCCTGATAGATCTGGCGGAGCTTGGCAGCGATGCGGTCAAGGGGCTGTCCCTCGTTGGAAGCATAGTGGCTGAACAGCAGCCGCCCGTCCTCCGTGATGAGCACGAGCTTGGTCGTGGTCGAGCCGGAGTCGATGCCGAGATAGGCATCGCCCTCATAGGTGCGCAGATCCGCATAGGCAAGGTCGCACTGCTTGTGGCGCTCCACGAACTGTGCATATTCCTCACGGGAGCTGAACAGGCGCTCGCCGGTGATAACATCGGACGCAGCATGGGCATTTTCGACCTTATCGAGGAGCTCCTGCGCTGTCAGGGCGGTGTCCTCGCTCTTTTCCGCATACAAAGCGCTGCCGAGCGCGACAAAGACCGGCGCTTCCTCCGGGAAGAGCGCCTGCTCCTCCGTCAGGCGGAGCGTGTCCACAAACGCCTTGCGCAGACCCTTCTGGAAGGACAGCGGGCCGCCGAGAAAGAGGACATTGCCCTTGATCTCACGTCCCTGTGCAAGGCCTGCCACGGTCTGATCGACCACGGCACGGAAAATACTGGCAGCCACATCCTCGCGGGAAGCACCCTGGTTGAGGAGGGGCTGAATATCGGATTTTGCGAATACACCGCAGCGGGAAGCGATCGGATAGGTGCGCTCTGCCTTGAGCGAAGCCTCATCGAGCTCCTGCACGGTAATACCGAGGAGCGTTGCCATCTGGTCGATGAAAGCGCCTGTACCGCCGGCACAGGAGCCGTTCATGCGCTGCTCCACGCCGCCGGTCAGGAAGA
>CAMNDR010000049.1 GCA_946535685.1 uncultured Clostridia bacterium
GCCTGATCCGATCCCGCAAAAAGCTCGACGAGACGATGGAGCGCCGCATTGCCGGCATCATCCGGCTCGCTGCCAAGGAGCACCCCGACATCCTGATCCTCGGTGCCTACGGCTGCGGGCAGTTCGGCAACAAGCGGGCGGACGTCTACCCCATGTTTGAACGCGCGATCACGCGCTATCTCCCGGAGGACATCGAAGTGGTCTTCGCGGATCCGCATCCGGCGCCATGACAAGGACGCTTCTGATCTTCTGTCTGATGACGGTGCTGGCGCATGCCGGTGTGACGTTCCTGCGGTGGCTTCTGGTGAAGCTGGAGCGATCCAGCCACGATGTGCTGTACCTGATGGCCACGGTTCTGGTGACCGGCGGTCTGTTGGTGCTGAAGGCGCCGCCTGTCAAAGAATGGCTTGTGGCACTCATCAAGCCGGTCGCGGCGGAGCTGGGCTTTGCGGCTGTCGTCTATGCGATAGAGTTCGTGCTGGTCACGGCGATGCTGCGGATGCTGTTCGAGCAGTTTGTGCTGCGAATGACCTACTCCAAAGCGGAGTGGATCCTTTCCTGTGTACTGTTCGGCGGCTGGACGGTACTGACGTTTCTTTTCTGGTGAAAGCTATGAATCCATTTGTGATAATTGCCTGTATCGTAATTGTGCTGCTGCATGCGGCTGTTGTGTGCATCCGTTACCGGAGGAACAAGCTGCAAAAAAAGCGC
The DNA here is from genome assembly GCA_946535685.1 of uncultured Clostridia bacterium. GTDB lineage: Bacteria > Bacillota > Clostridia > Oscillospirales > Ruminococcaceae > UBA3855. The sequence goes on from CAMNDR010000049.1 coordinate 712, forward strand.
AGCAACGTGGCTGCCTATCTGCTGTCAGCGCTGGCGCTTCTTGCCGTCATTGTGATGAACATTCCCTCTGTGGAGGAGCGCATGGCACTCTGGATCGCCCCAAAGATGATCGCGCTGGGCGCAGCATCGTTCCTGTTTCTGCTGGCGTTTCTCATGGCGACATCGCTTGTGCGCATGCTGATCGAGCAGTTTGTACTGCATGTACCGTATAAAAAGCTGGATTGGTTAGAGGTCATTCTGATCAATGTGGCAGTGGCCGGCTTTCTGATCGTACATTGTTTGAAAAGCCATTAAACCTGCTTCACCCCGTTGTACTGCGCAGAAGATACTGTAAAATACCGTCCTTTCCTTTTTTGGTCGGCTGTGGTATCCTATTGTGCGAAAACCAATTTACGATCCAACCCTTTGTGGTTGCTTGCTGGTTTGTTCCTTACAAAGAAAAGAGGACGTTTATGGTAAAAGTATTGAAATCGAGTTTTTCAATGGACATGTATAACTACGATTATGACTTGTATGAAATTTTTGTATCCGTAACGCTTCGGAATGAGGGCCCCAAAACAATCAAAGCTGTCCGGTTTGATCACGTTGTAAAGATACACAGCCAAAATTCGTATGGTTCCACCACAGCGCTATTGAGTGGCATCACAGAGATCGCAAATGAAACGATAGGACCTTCGCAGGAAAAAAGTTTTTGCTTAGCACTCAATAATAATTCTAATTATAGTTGCAGTTGGGCTCCGCATTGTTTCGCTGCCCCCTTTGATGCCTATTTAAACCATATCACCCTTTTCTATACTGATGGGTCGGAAGAAACGATCTCCGTGCCCGAGCCCTCCAAGCCCCTTACAGAGGCAGAAAAAAAGCGCATGAAGCAGGAAAGAAGATATGAGATCATTGATCGCATTATACTGGTGTTCAGATTTTTGTTTTTTGCGCTTCTTTCCGTTCCGGTTATTTTGATAGTCATTGAAATTATCAAGAAGTTCCTGGAATAATTCTCATGCCGGGTCACTATGCAGTTTTCCTGCGTTTCATTGAAAGACTTTACATCACCTGTTTTCCCCCGCTTTTTCAAAAAGCGGGCGGGGTGCAGGGGCAGCGCCCCGCTGGGGGCAAGGGGGCAAAGCCCCCTGAGCGTCCGCCTGCGGACGCCGAACATACCCCCATACACCAATATTTTTAAGGAGGAAATACCCATGGACAAAATCAAAATGACTACCCCGCTCGTCGAGATGGACGGCGACGAGATGACCCGGATCCTGTGGCAGTGGATCAAGGACATCCTCATCAACCCCTATGTAGACCTGAATACCGAATACTATGACCTCGGTCTGGAGAACCGGGAAAAGACCAAGGATCAGGTGACCTTCGATTCCGCCGAGGCGACCAAGAAATACGGCGTGGCCGTCAAGTGCGCCACCATCACGCCGAATGCTGCCCGTATGCCGGAGTACAACCTCACCCAGATGTGGAAGTCCCCGAACGGCACCATCCGTGCGATCCTGGACGGCACAGTCTTCCGCACGCCCATCCTCGTCAAGGGCATCACGCCCTATATCCCGACCTGGACAAAGCCCATCACCATCGCCCGTCATGCCTATGGCGATGTCTATAAAAACACCGAAATGCAGATCAAGGGCGGCGGCAAGGCAGAGCTTGTCTACACCGATAAGGACGGCAACGAGACCCGCCAGCTCATCTATGATTTCGGCACCGAGGACGGCGTGATCCAGGGTCTGCATAACCGTGACGAGTCCATTGCAGGCTTTGCACGGGCATGCTTCAACTATGCGCTGGATATCAAGCAGGATATCTGGTTCGCATCCAAGGACACCATCTCCAAGCAGTATGACCACCGCTTCAAGGATATTTTCGCTGAGATCTTCGAGAACGAGTACAAGGAGAAGTTCGAGGCGGCAGGCATCGAGTATTTCTACACCCTCATCGACGATGCGGTTGCCCGTGTCATCCGCTCCAACGGCGGTTTCATCTGGGCATGCAAGAACTATGACGGCGATGTCATGAGCGATATGGTCTCCACCGCTTATGGCTCTCTGGCGATGATGACCTCCGTGCTCGTATCCCCGACCGGCGTGTATGAGTATGAGGCGGCACACGGCACAGTACAGCGCCATTATTATAAGCATCTCAAGGGCGAGGAGACCTCCACCAACTCCGTTGCGACCATCTTTGCATGGAGCGGCGCACTGCGCAAGCGCGGCGAGCTGGACAATATCCCCGCACTGGTCGATTATGCAAACAAGCTCGAACAGGCGACCATCCAGACGATCGAGGACGGCGTGATGACCGGCGATCTCTATCTGCTGTCGAGCCTGGAGAACAAGCGCAAGGTCAACTCCCGTGAATTCCTGGAGGAGATCAACCAGAGACTGACTGCACTGATGAAGTGAGGCGATCGCATGTCCAAAGAGGTGATCTCAACACCGGTGATCCGCCGGCTGCCCCGTTACTATCGCTTTTTGGGCGAGCTGGAGCGGGAACAGGTCGAGCGTATCTCCTCCCGTGAGCTTGCGCAGCGGATGGGGCTGTCTGCCTCGCAGATCCGGCAGGATTTCAATTGCTTCGGCGGCTTCGGCCAGCAGGGCTATGGCTACCATGTCAAGGCACTGCGGGAGGTCATCGGAGAGATCCTTGGTGTCAGCGGCCGCACGCCTATGATCCTGATCGGTGCCGGAAATCTCGGCAAGGCGATTGCTGCGCATGTGGATTTTCATAAGCGCGGCTGTGAGCTGATCGGGATCTTTGACAGCAATCCGCTGCTTGCCGGCACTATGACTGCATCGCTCCCGATCATGCCGATGGAGACGCTCGACAGCTTTTGTCAGCAGCATAAACCGCAGGCTGCCGTGCTCTGCATCCCCAAGGATGCCGCCCAGCAGCTTGCAGAAAAGCTCGTTTCGCTCGGACTGATCGGGTTCTGGAATTTCAGCCATTTCGATCTGCGGATCAGCAATCCGGATATTATTGTGGAAAATGTCCATCTCGGTGACAGCCTGATGACGCTGGCGTATTGCCTGCATGATAAGTAGGCTGCGCCTTGAATAGGATCGGATCACGCCCCTGTGTGGAGAAAGACACACGGGGGCGGGGTTTTTTTTATGGGGGCTTGCAGCCCCCGGCGCTATGCATTTTAAGAGGCTGCACCCCTTAACCCCTGCCCAGAGGGTGCCCTCGCCGGCACCCTCTGGACTCCCCGGCGGCAGGGTTGCACCCTGCACCTGCTTTTGGTGCAGTTGGGAATTGCAACGCATGCTGCCGCTTCGACCGCTCCTTGCGGAGCGGCGGCGGAGTACCTGGTTCATGGTGCGGTTCGGGGCATAGGCAGCCTACGGGCAGAAACGGTTTGTCGCATCGCTGCGCTCGCTCCGCATGGATTTGGCAGCATCGCTTCGCTCGCTGCGGATTTTCGGTGGAAAAGTGAATAGACTGCACCGTCCAGTGAAACCCCTGAAAACTAAACAGGAGCAGCTTTAGCTGCGATGTGCTGACATGCCCAGCAATGCGGCTTTGCGTAGCATTGCCGCATTACGGTCATCGAAGCAGCGCACCATAATCATCGAAGCAACTTGCCAGCGGGGGCTACCCCGCTAACGGCAAAAGCAAAACCGAGGGCCTGCCAGAGGATCTTGCCGGAGAGGGGGGCGGTGCCGAAGATCTGGGCGGCGAAGGGGAGCCAGATGGCGCATGCGAGCAGGGCGGCGGAGAGCAGGACGGCGCCGATCAGCTTCCAGTTGGAGAAATAGCGCACGGTCAGCAGCGTGCCATGCTCCGATTTGCATTCAAATACATGGATGAGCTGCGATGCCACGAGCGTCAGGAGCGCCGCTGTGCGGGCTTCCGTGAGCGTTCCGCCGAAGCGCAGCGCCGTGCTGAACGAGCCGAGCGTACACAGCCCGATCAGGATGCCCCGCCAGATGATCCGGCTGAGCAGGCCGCCTGCAAAGAAGCTCTCGTCCGGCTTCCGGGGCGGGCGGCGCATCACATCCGGCTCCGGCGGCTCCAGTCCGAGGGCGATCGCCGGCAGGCCGTCCGTCGCCAGATTCACCAGCAGAAGCTGCACCGGCAGAAGCACCACCGGCATCCCCATCAGGATCCCGGCGAACATCGTGATGACCTCGCCGATGTTGCAGGAGAGCAGATAACGCACGAATTTCCGGATATTCGCATAGATCGCACGTCCCTGCTCCACCGCCGATACCAGCGTCGCCAGATTGTCGTCCATCAGGATCACATCCGCCGCCTGCTTGGCAACATCCGTCCCGCTCTGTCCCATCGCCACGCCGACATCCGCTTCCTTGATCGCCGGCGCATCGTTCACGCCGTCGCCCGTCATCGTCACGATCTGCCCGGAACGCCGGAATGCCCGCACCAGCCGCAGCTTATGGCCGGGATTCACCCTCGCAAAGACCGAGATCTTCGGCAGCCGCCGGTCGAGCTGCTCCTCCGTCATCAGGTCAAGCTCATCGCCCGTCACCGTCTCGCCGCCCCGCAGCAGTCCCGCTTTGGCGGCGATGGCGGCGGCGGTCTTTTTGTGGTCGCCCGTGATCATGACCGTGCGGATGGATGCCGCAGCGCATTTCCGGATGGCTTCCCTCGCTTCACGCCTTGGCGGATCGAGCATGCCCGACAGTCCGAGAAAGACGAGCCCCGTGTGCGTATCCAGCGTATCACAGGCCTTTTCTGCGAATGCCAGCACCCGCAGCGCCTGCGAGGAAAGCGCCTCCGCCTGTGCGAGGATCCGGCTGCGCTCTGTCTCCGTCAGCGGCACATCGCCCGCATTTGTCCGCACAGCGCTGCACCGCCCAAGGATCACATCGGCCGCACCCTTCACGCACAGCAGCCGGTCACGCCCCTTCTGCAGCAGCACGGCCATGCAGCGGGTCTCGCTCTCGAACGGCTCCTCTGCAATGCGCAGAAATCCAAGCATCTGCGCAGAAATCCCCGCCTTTGCCGCCGCCGTGAGCAGCGCTGTTTCCGTCGGGTCGCCCACTGTTTGACAGCGCCCGCTCTCCGTGACCGTCAGCTCGGCATTGCTGCACAGCACCCCGCACCGCAGCAGCCCGTCGAGCGCCGGGGAATCATGCCGGATAAAATCCGCAGCGCCCACGCTGTAATGCTTGTCATAGGTCTCGATCTGCGTGACGGTCATGCGGTTTTCCGTGATCGTGCCGGTCTTGTCGGAGCAGATGACCGAGGTGCAGCCGAGGGTTTCCACGCTGTGCAGCCGGTTGACGAGCGCCTTCTGGTGCATCATCCGGCTCACCGCCAGCGCCAGGGCGATCGTCACTGTCGCCGGAAGCCCCTCCGGGATCGCCGCAATGGCGATGGAAATGCCGGTCATGAGCATGTCAAACACGGGTTCTCCCCGGAGGACACCCGCCGCAAATACCGCAGCGCAGACGCCCAGACAGATCAGCGCCAGGACTTTTCCAAGCTCGCCAAGGCGCTTCTGCAGGGGCGTTTCTGTCTGGTGAATATCGGAGAGCATGCCGGAGATCTGGCCTACCTGCGTGGATTTCCCGATGGCGATGACCTCGGCTGTCCCGCTGCCCCGTGTGATGGAGGTGCCGCTGTAGAGCAGATACGGCCGGTGCAGCCCGGTCAGGTCGGGAGATGCATCCGCCGCCGTTTTCGGCACAGGCTCGGCTTCGCCCGTGAGGATGGATTCATTGGCATAGAGCCGGCTTGCGGAATGCAGCAGGCAGTCCGCCGGCACGCAGTCGCCCGCTTCCACAACGATGAGATCGCCCGGCACGAGCGCATCCGCCGGGATCTCCTGCAGTCTGCCGTCCCGCCGCACCTTCGCCGTGGGAGCGGTCATGCGCCGGAGCGTTTCGAGCGTCTTTTCCGTGCGGTACTCCTGCACGAAGCCGAGCACGGCATTGAGCACGACGATCACAAGGATCGTCACAGCATCCGTCCATTCCCCCAGAAACGCCGAAATCCCCGTCGCTGCGAGCAAAATAAGCACCATCGGATCCCGGAACTGCCGCAGGAAAATGCGCACCGCCCCGGGCGGCTTTGCCTGTGCAAGCGCATTGGCGCCATACTTCTTCCGGAGCGCATCCGCCTGCGCCGTGGTCAGTCCATTCATCCCGATTCCCCCTGTCTGAACATTCTGCGCTATTCTATGCAGCATCACCCGGCTATATGACATCTGCGCGGGGGAGCTGAACAGCCTGCGAGCGCAGCGAGCCCAACCCTCTGCGGAGCGAGCGCAGCGATGCGACAAA
>CAMNDR010000050.1 GCA_946535685.1 uncultured Clostridia bacterium
TGCCCTTGTGACCGGCGAGAGCGTCGGCCAGGTCGCCAGCCAGACCATTCAGGCGATGGTCTGCACGGATGCGGTCTGCAAATGCCCGGTGTTCCGTCCGTGCATCGGCATGGATAAGACGGAGATCATCGAAATTGCACGCAAGATCGACACATTTGACATCTCTATCCAGCCCTATGAGGACTGCTGCACTGTGTTCACACCCCGCCATCCCAAGATCCGCCCGCAGCTTGATGCCATCGAAGCGGCACAGGAAAAGGGGAATTTTGAAGAAATGATCGCAAGGGCCGTCGAAGGGACGGAGCTCAAGACGTTCCGCATTGAACGGTGAGGATAGATAACGTCAGAATCGCAGATGATATTCATGTACATACTACACAAGAATCACAATCTCAATTTGTATCTCTTGTCAAATACAGAGATTCTCGCAGCGCAAATCTTGACAAAGTGCCTATATATGTAGTAGAATTAAGATGAGCATTTATAACTGGAGGATGCAATATGAGCCAATTCCCGGAAGAACCTCTGGAACAGGAGAAAGCGCCCGGCGAAGTACCCGCAGAAGAGACAGTGCAGGATGTGCCTGCCGCGTCTGATGATATACAGGAAACTCCCGCAGTTTCCGAAGTTCCCGCAGCTTCTGATACAATGCCGGAAGAACCGGCTGCTCCCGATGCTGCCGCAGAACCGTCTGCAGCACCTGAAGCTGCGCCGCAGGAGAGTGCGGCAGATCCGCATGATAAATTTCTTGCGATCAAGTCGGCGCTGCGCACACAGGCGTCGGAACAGCAGCAGGAAGAGATGCGTATTTCCGTTGCGGACAAGATCCAGCGGATGAAGGACGCCAAGGAGCATCCCGGAGAGCAGCCCTATGAGCGGGAGGAAACGCCCGAAGCTGCGCCGGAAACACCTGCGGAGCCCGCAGAAGCGCCGAAAAAGAAAACGAAACAGAAAAAGAAATCATCCAAGAAAACAGCAAAATCCAAGAAAACTTCAACTACCAAAAAGAAAAAACGCCGGGGCCCGGATCTGTTCCCGAAGCGCGGCGACAGCCCGTTTGAGGTCATCCGGAAGTGCGTGTTCCTGATGTCCTGCACCATTTTTATGGTATGCGTGTTCCTGATCGGTAAGTATTACTGGGAAAACTACCAGAATGCCGAGGTATTGAAGGAGTTCGAGAACCAGTACCACCCCGACCGTGTCGATCCGACGGAGGAGACCGAACCGCGGGTCGAGGGCTTCGAGTATTACGGCTATCTGCCGACGGTCGAAGCACTTCTGCAGAAAAATCCTGAGATCGTCGGATTTATTTCCATCCCCGACACGAAGGTGCAGTATCCTGTCCTGCAGCATAAGGTGCCGGAGGACGGAAACGAGTACTACCTGAAACGAAATTACCTTCTCCAACACGAGAATGCCGGTTCGATCTTCATGGATTACCGGGATTATTTCGACTTCGTTGTGGACGGCAAAAAGCAGTTTGAGAATTCCGACAACCTCATCATCTATGGCCACAACATGCACGATTACTCCATGTTCGGCGGCCTGAAGCACTATATCAACCAGGCGAATTATTACGATGAGCACCCGATCATCTACCTCAATTCCAACTATCGGAAGTACCAGTACAAGATCTTCGGCATGATCATCGTGGACATCGAGGATGAGACGGAAACCAAGTTCGACTACTGGAACACGATCGACTTTGCGGATGAGCAGCAGTTCTATGACTATGTCAACGAGATCAAGCGGCGTACCGTCCGCCTGACAGACGTAGATGTCAAGTACGGCGATCAGCTCGTGACGCTTTCCACCTGTAACAGTACCTTCACGGAAGGGCGGCTCGTTGTCTTCGGGCGGCTCCTGCGGGAGGGCGAGGATCTGATGGAGGGCTGCACCAGCCAGCCGAACCCGAATATCAAATGGCCGAACAGCTATTATAAATGGCGTAAAAACACCTATAATCCGGATGCAGAGTTCATCCCCTACGGCTGATCCTGCAGGAAGGGAAGCATTTCATGGCAAATCAGAATACAACCAACAAAATGAATAACCAAAAACCAGGCAAAGGCAAACTCATTGCGATCATCTGCGCCGCTGTCCTTGCGGTCGGCGGCATTGCCACAGGCGTTGTCCTTGTCCTGAACGGGAAGAAGGAACCTGAGCCGGAGGTCAGCAGCGTGGCGGAAACACAAGCCCCCACCGCAGCACCGACCGAAGCCGAAACGGAGCCCGAAACCGAAGCTGTGACCGAAAAGCCGGAGCTGACAGAGCGTGCCAAGGATCTGCTCAAGCAGAATCCTGACACAGTCGGCTGGATCACTGTGGACAAGACCAAGGTCGATAATCCGGTCGTGCAGTGCGGCGACAATGAGTATTATCTCGACCACAGCTTTGAACGGGAGCCCTTCCGTGCAGGAACAGTGTTCATGGACTATCGGGATGTGTTCGGGGCAGATGAGGACAAGCAGTCCGAGAATATCATTCTGTATGGCCATAATATGGCTAATAATACGATGTTCGGATCGCTCCGCCGCTACCGGCAGGATCTGAACTACTACAAGGAAGCACCGTTTGTGACGCTGGAGTCCAACTACCGTGTGTATGACTACGTGATCTTCGGCCTGGTCATCACAGAGGGCAGTGCAGAGGCGACCTGGCGTTACTGGGATATGGAAAATCTCTCCATGCGCTCGCAGTTTGATGCCTATGTGGCCACTGTGCAGAAGAAGAACATGGCCAAGATCCCCGTGGATGTGACCTACGGAGACAAGCTGCTGACGCTCTCGACCTGCTATTCCGATAAGGATGATTCCAGATTCCTGATCGTATGCCGCAGACTGCGTCCGGGGGAGACAAAGGAGAGCTTTACCAAAGTATTGAATGAGGATACAGGGTCAAAGGCCGAATAAGAGGGATTTGTATGAAACATTACAGTGGTATCAAGCGCATCATTGCGGCAGTGACTGCTGCTTTGCTGGCCGTGGTATACCATCCGGCCGCAGTGGTGACGGCAGAATCCGGGGAGGAAGCTGTCACGGAGACGGCACAGGAGGATGCGGAGAAAACGGCACCGACTGAGGCGCCGCAGACCAAGCTGAGCTCTGTCACGATCGTACATACTGCCGAGATCTCGGAGGAGGGCTACCAGCCGACAGAGTGGTGGAAGGCCGATATTGACGAATATGACGATATGTCGCTCGTGAAATATGAGACGGTCGGCGGAGGCGCCGGCGATCCGGAGCTTCTGGCGGAGGGACGGGATGACACGATCATCTCCAATGCCATGACAGAATCGGCAGTTTCCTACACCGAGCCGGGCACGTTTGCGTTCACCAGCTACGGCTGGGGGCACTGTGTCGGCCTGAGCCAGAACGGTGCCAATTTCTATGCCAAATACGGCGGCTGGAATTACCGGGACATTCTGTTCCATTACTATCCGGGCACCGTGCTGAAAAACACCGGTACAGCCGAGACGGAGACCATGACCACGCAGGGCGTCCCCGGAAATGTGCTGCAGCAGGTCTCTGAGATCGTCAACCGTGAGATCGGGCCTTCGTTCCATCCGGAATGCATCAAGGCGCAGGCTGTGGCCGTCTATACCTACATGAAATACCACGGCAACGATGCGCACGACCTGAAGGGCAAGCCTGACCCGCCGCAGAGCCTTGTGGATCTCTGTGCGTCGGTACTGGGCGAGGCGCTGTATTACGATGATGATTTCTGTCTGACGATGTTCTATGCATCCTGCGGTGCCATCACGGCCAACTGCTATGATGTGTTCTCGGCAGATATCCCGTATCTGCGCAGTGTGTCGAGTGAATATGATTCGCAGTATGATCCGCACTGGGGCGATGTGACATACTTCACGGTCGATGAAGTACGCAACATCCTGCAGGGCAACTACAATATCACGCTGTCCTCCAACCCGGAGAACTGGATCAAGCTGGTCGAGGGCAACGGCGGCTATGTGAACAAGGTCATCATTGACGACCAGATCACGGTGCGGGGCTATCCGTTCAGCTCTGTAATGGGTCTGAAATCGCCGAAATATACGTATATTCTCAATACCGGGAACATGGCTGCACCGCCGGAAGAGGAGGTGCAGGAGACAGAAGCACCCGCAGAGGAGCAGGAGGATAACACTCCGCCGCCTGCTGCAGAGATCCCGGCAGATGAAGCACCGGCACAGCCGGATCCTGTAACGCAGGAGCCTGCACAGGAGCTGGCACCGCCGCCGGTTCAGGACGATGACGGCGGACTTGCGGCACCTTCGCTGGATGACGTTGTATTCTGAGAAAAATGCACGGTACTTCGCCGTGCATTTTTTGTGGATGAAAGGAGAGATCGAAATGAAGCCGATTGTGCAGTTCATCAAAGCGCAGCCTGTGCTGGTCATTTCGGGACTTGCGGCGCTCGTGACCGCATTCCTCGTCCCGCCGGACCGGGAATGGCTCGGGTACTGCAATACCACAGTGCTCATCGAGCTGTTCGCACTGATGGCGGCGGTCGCCGGACTGCGCAGTGTGGGACTGTTTGAGGTCATCTCGCAGAAGCTCCTGCAGAAGGCCGGAACGATCCGGCGCCTCGGGCTGATCTTCATGCTGCTGTGCTTCTTTTCGGCGATGCTGGTGACGAATGATGTCGCACTGCTGACCTTTGTGCCGCTGACGCTGCTGGTGTTTGCGGAGATCGAGGACGTGGATGAAAAAAGCCGTATCTTCGTGATCGTCCTCGAAACAGCAGCCGCCAATCTCGGCAGTATGATGACGCCGATCGGCAACCCGCAGAACCTCTATCTTTTTGATGCCTACAAGCTGACAATGTGGGATTTCCTGCGGACGATGGCGCTGCCGGGCGGTATCGGGCTGATCTGTCTGCTGCTCCTGGTGCTGGTTCTGCCGAAGCAGCCGTGCAAAGCGGCGCAGCGGGAAACGGAACCGATGGCGAAGGTGCAGACGGCGGTCTTTGCGGCGATTTTTGCAGTCTGCCTGCTGGCGGTATTCCGGATCGTGCCGGACTGGGTATGCCTGATCGCTGCGGTGCTCGGAACCGTTCTGGTCAACTGGCGGCTGCTGGGCAAGGTGGATTATGCGCTGCTGGCGACATTTGTGTGCTTCTTCGTTTTTGTGGGGAACATCGGCCGGATCGACGCAGTGCGGGCATTTTTCTCCTCGATCCTCGAAGGCAGGGAAGTGCTGGTATCGGCGCTTCTCTCGCAGGGCATCAGCAATGTGCCGGCAGCGGTCATGCTGGCGGATTTCACGGACAAGGGCACGGCGCTGCTGCTTGGTGTGGACATCGGGGGCTTTGGCACGCTGATCGCATCGCTGGCGAGCCTGATCGCTTTCCAGATCTACCGGCAGGATGAAAAGGCGCAGCCGATGAAGTACATGCTGTGGTTTTCGGCGGTCAATTTCGGACTGCTTGCGGTGCTGCTGATTCCGGCAGTGCTGCTTGGAACAGGGAGATAACTATGCGTGAACTGACGATGAAATACAATGCATTGACGGCGGAGGAGTTTATTGAGCTCTGGGAGTCCGTCTGGGGACCGGGGCCGACACCCGAACAGACAAGGCTTGCGATGGAGCACACACTCTTCCGGGTGTCTTTCTATGACGGACAGCGGGTTGTCGCAATGGCCAGGATGATCGGAGACATGGGTCTGGATTATTATATCAAGGATGTGATCGTCAGACCGGAATACCAGGGAAAAGGCATCGGGAGACAACTGGTGCAGGAATTGCTGCGGTTCGTTCAGGAACACGGAATCAGCGGCACACAGGTCTTTGTGGAGCTGTGTGCGATGCCGGATAAGATTCCGTTCTATGAGAGATTCGGCTTTGACCGGAATGATGCGCAGCGGTTGAAACAAATGTACCCTATCCCATGAACGGGAGGTGTGTGCTTCTGCAATAGGAGTGCACCGGAGCGGATGATGAGACAATGAATGAAGAGAGGACACAAACATGAAGTATTATGACATCGGACTGAACCTGTTCTGCCGGCAGTTCCCGGATCCGGAGCTGGTCATTTCCCGTGCTGCACAGGCAGGCGTGACCTGCATCCTGACCGGAACAGACCAGCAGGAGAACCGGACGATCGACAGATTTTCACGCAGCCATGCCGTTTACGGCACCTGCGGGATCCATCCGCACAATGCGGATTCGGCAAAAGAGGCGGATTTCCGTGAGATGGAACAGCTTATCCGGGGAAACCGGAAATTTGTGGCAGTCGGAGAATGCGGGCTCGATTTCGACCGCATGTTTTCCACGAAGGAGAACCAGATCCGCTGTCTGGAACGGCATATCGCATTGGCAGAGGAGCTTAAAATGCCTATGTTCCTTCACGAACGGTCGGCATCGGAGACATTTGCAGAGGTGTTCCGGGAGCATCCGGAGGTCTGCCGCAGAAGTGTCGTCCACTGCTTTACCGGGACAAGGCAGGAGCTTGAGACTTACCTGGAGATGGGATTTTTCATCGGCATCACCGGCTGGATCTGCGACGAACGCCGCGCGGATGCGCTGCGGGAGGCGGTGCGGATCCTGCCGCATGACAGGTTCATGATCGAAACGGATGCGCCCTATCTCATCCCGCGAGGCATCAAGGGACTCGGACGGGTGAATGTGCCGGAGAATATTGTGTATGTTGCCCGTGCGCTGGCACAGTATACGGACATGCCGGAGGAGACGCTGATCGCCTGCGCAAAGGCCAATACAGAGCGATTTTTCGGAATTTCGGAGAATGGGAGAGCAGAGGCATGAGGGATCTGATCCGTGCGATATCTGATTTTGTATTTGCAGAGGATGCGATGGAGGAGGCTGATCTGATCGCGGCGATCGGCAGCAGCTATCCGGAGATCCCGATGAAGGCAGCAGATCTTTACCACAACGGTCTGGCCCGGCAGATCCTGGTGACGGGCAGGTACAGC
>CAMNDR010000051.1 GCA_946535685.1 uncultured Clostridia bacterium
GGGTGAATTTCCAAAACAGTCCGGTGGACTGTTTTGGAAAGAGGGGCACTTTTTTTGCAAAAAAGTGCCCCTTCTTTCGCCCTGCACTGCATTTTTCTGCCGCCTGCAGGCGGCATAGTCAGAGTTTATCGACAAACAGAGCGGAGCAACTGCTCCGCCCTGTGAACTATAGCTTTTTACACCCTTCCATGCGTGTGAACCGTCCGCGGGGGCTCCCCTGCCTGTCCGCCGTTCATATAGAAATTCTTCATCAGGATGAGTGAGCACCCGGCGAGGAAATCGGTCTTGTCCTCTACCGTACTCTGCACGATACGTTCCGCAATATCGTCCCCGGCGTACTCCTTCACATAGGAACGGAACTGCAGGAATCCACGCTCCGACAAGCCAAAGTGATGCAGCACCACCCGCTGCGACTGGAAACAGCACACCAGATTGTGCAGCAGCACGCTCCAGTCCTGCATGATCTCCCGCACGACCGCCTCGCAGCGTGCATCGCCGGCGGAAACTGCCTGGTACATCTGTTCGAGCGTCACATGCTCGATATAGCCGTCTGTCGCCGAATACAGGAACGGCGTGCGCTCCTTGGAATAGACCTCTGCGATCCTCGCCTGCATCGCCTGTACGGAGAGCTGCGCCCGGACAGAACCCGCCGGATAGCCGTCCTGCTGGCGGCCGCCCGGACGGATGATGCAGCGCTCGGTCATGTAGCTGTAGGTCAGATAATCGGACTCGTTCTTCTCCGGCCGGAGCACGGAAATGTGGATATGTCCGCCCAGATGGATATAGACCTGGTTCGTCGTCGGCACACCGCTGCGCTGCAAATCGGCATTCGCCAGCGACAGCAGCCATACCGCATTGCCGCAGAACACCGGCGGCATCTGCGGCACAGAAAGCGCCCTCGTCAGCTCACTGAAATCAAGCTGGCCGTCCTTATAGAACACCCGCATCCGTCCGATCATGATCGGCATCACGCCCACGCCAAGCCCAAGCACATCCTCCCTCGTAAGGCACGCATTGCTCATGACACGCTCAGCGGCGCTGATGATGAACTGCTGGATCTCCTTGCGGCTCGTGTGATCGGTGCAGGGCATCGAGATCTTGTCAAGGATCTCCATGTGCATCGTACACAGGCCGACCGTGATCTCCTGCTCGCTGATGACAGCACCGAGGATGAATTTATAATTTGCATTGATGTCAAGCAAAATCTTCCGCCGTCCCTTGGGCAGCTTGTTATCCTGCTCCTTCTGCTGGTAGGGCGCCTCGCCGATCTCCACAAGAATGCCCTCGGAGATCATGGCATTGGTGATCTGGGTAATGGAGGCGCGGGTGATCTGGAGCATCTGGGACAGATCCACACGGGAGATCGGCCCTGCTTCCCAGACTGTCCGGAGCACCTGCATCCGGTTGATGCGCTTTAAATCGAGCTTGCTGATACCGCTGAGCATGGCGGTCCACTCCTCTCACTGCATTTGTTTACTGATTTACTTAATTATAGCACACATCCCCGAAAAAGGCAAGTCCGCAGAATGTACAAGATACATGTCTGTTTTTAGTTAAATGTGTGTACTTTCTCCCGCATACAGGATCCCCCCTCACTGATGAGGGGGGCAGGCTGGCAAAAAGTGGTTTTGCGGGGTTCGGAGCGACAGCCCCGATCGGGGTGGGGGCGCTCCCCGCTACCCGATCCATCCATACGCCATCATCATCAGCGGCATTGTCGCCACGGACAGCAGTGTCGTCACGCCGAAGATCTCCGAAGCGTAGGCGGCGTTTCGGTTGTAGCTCAGGCTCATCATCGTGCAGATCGCCGCACTCGGTGCCGCAGCGGCAGCAATGACAGTCATCTCCACCGTCGGGTCTGCCGGCAGGAAGCGGAACACCGCAATGCACAGCAGCGGGATCACCAGCAGCTTGAGCAGCGCCACATAGAAGATGCGGGGCTTTTTCATGACACCGGGCAGATTCGTCTGTGCGATGGTCGCACCGGCGACAAACATGGCAAGCGGCGTATTTAGGCTGCCGACCATTTCAAGCGCCTCAGACACCAGCTCCGGCAGCGTGATCCGGCAAAAGAAAAGCACCATACCCACCACGATCGCAATGATCGCCGGCGAGGTCAGCACCTTCACAAGCGATTTCAGCGAGCGCTCCCCGGACATCTGCATCACGCCGTGCGACCACACCAGCGCATTGAAGAACGTGAGAAATGCAGTGAGATAGAACACGCCCTCATAGCCGAACATCGCCATGACCAGCGGAATGCCCATGAAGCCGCAGTTGGAATACACGCTCGAAAACCGCTCGATGACGGTCTCCCGTCCTTCCCTGTCACGGATGCAGAGGTACGCCACAGCATAGGCGATCCCATACGAAATGGCGGTGAGCAGAAATGTCCAGCCGAGATTCTGCACCAGCTCCGGTTTGAATTCCCGCTGGTACGCCATCAGGATGACGATCGGGTTGACGACCTTGAGCACCAGCCCGGACAGCTCGCTGACCGATGCTTTCGACAGGATGTGCAGCTTGAAGCACCCTGCTCCCACAAGGATCAGCATGAGCATGATGAATGCCTGTTTTAATACGACAATTGCCATAGATCCGCCTCTTTCTGTCGGTCAGTTTGTTTCTGCAAAAACACACCCCCTCCCCCGTGGGGGAAGGGGCTGGGGCAAATCAACAGGACGGCCGGAGCCGTCCTGCTTTCACTTACTTTGCGTAGTCTACTGTCCGGCTCTCACGGATCAGGTTGACCTTGATCTGGCCGGGATACTCCATCTCATCCTCGATCTGCTGTGCGATCTGGCGTGCCACCAGAACCATCTTCTCATCGTTGATGACTTCGGGCTGTACCATGACACGGATCTCACGGCCTGCCTGAACGGCATAGCACTTCTCGACACCCTTGTAGGATTTGCAGATCTCCTCGAGCTTTTCGAGGCGCTTGATGTAGTTTTCGTAGTTTTCAGATCTCGCACCGGGTCTTGCGGCAGAGATCGCATCGGCTGCCTGTACGATGCAGGCGATCGCCGTCCTGGGCTCCACATCGTTGTGATGTGCCTCAATGGCATGGAGCACCTCCGGGTTCTCGTTGGCCTTGCGGCAGACATCCACGCCGATCTGGACATGGGAGCCTTCCACCTCAGAGGTCAGCGCCTTGCCGATGTCGTGCAGCAGACCTGCACGTTTTGCAAGGTTCACATCCACACCGAGCTCGGCTGCAAGCACGCCGCAGAGCTGTGCGACCTCAATAGAGTGGGTCAGTACATTCTGGCGGTAGCTGGTGCGGAAATGCAGGCGGCCCAGGAGCTTGACAAGCTCGTGGTTCACGCCGTGTACGTTGGTTTCGAGGATGGCTCTTTCGCCCTCCTGCTTGATCTTGTGCTCGACCTCACGCTTTGCCTTTTCCACCATTTCCTCAATGCGGGACGGATGGATGCGGCCATCGGAGATCAGGCGCTCGAGTGCGATGCGTGCGATCTCACGGCGTACCTGATCGAAGCAGGACAGCGTGATCGCCTCGGGCGTGTCATCAATGATGAGATCCACGCCGGTGAGCGTTTCGAGCGTGCGGATGTTACGGCCCTCACGGCCGATGATGCGGCCCTTCATTTCGTCGCTGGGCAGAGCCACGACCGAAACAGCGGCTTCGGAAACCTGATCGGCGGCACATTTTGCAATGGCAAGCGAGATATAGCTTCTCGCCTTCTCCTCACAGTCCTCCTTGACCTGCTGCTCGAATGCAGCGACCTTGACGGCCTTGTCGTGTGTCAGATCCTCTTCCAGGGTCTGGAGGATGTACTCCTTCGCCTGTTCTCTCGTCAATCCGGAAATACGCTCAAGGGCTTCGAGCTGGCTTGCCTTGACGGCCTCAGCCTCTGCCTTGAGATCCTCGACCTCGCGGAGCTTCTCCTGGAGGGTCTCCTCCTTCTTTTCGAGGGCGTCGATCTTCTTGTCGATCGTTTCTTCCTTCTGGTGGATGCGGCGCTCCTGCTTGGTCACTTCGCTGCGGCGGTCACGGATCTCCTTGTCGGCATCCTGACGGAGCTTGAAGATTTCATCCTTCGCCTCAACAAGCGCTTCCTTCTTCTTCGCTTCGGCTTCCTTGCCGGCATTCTCCATCAGGCTGTCCGCCTTGGCGATCTTCCGGTCGGCCTCTGCGATCCGCTTGTCAGCTTCCCTGACCCTGGCATCGGCAGCAGCCTTGACATCGCTGAGCTGCTTTTCCGTCTCCTGCCGGTTGTGCGCCACGCCCTTCTCGAATCCCTTGCTCTCTGCAGACTTGCTCATCATCAGGCAAGCCACGATCGCAGCGGCCAGGGCAATCGCAAGAACGACAATGATGACGATCATGATCGGATTTGGCATTGTGCATTACCTCCTTTTTTAATGTAAAGTTATCTATTGCATGGAAACTTTACGCAGGCGGTAAATGCTGCTTCTTTATTCATTTTTCAAACTTCGCCCCGGAACCTCCCCGGGAAATATCAGAACCGCAGCCGTTTACGGCCTTCGCGGAATCAAAAAAGAAGTGTAATGATATAAAGTACGGCACACTTGGCGCCAAAGCTGCAATTACTGCTGCGTAAGCCGTCAGGTCAGTGACCCTCGGCCTGCAAATCCTTGACTCTGCCGCAGGGCAAAGTCAGGGCTTCACTCAAATATCATACAACATCTATAATTGTAACCGTTTTTTTACATTTTGTCAAGAGGATTCCGGAAATTATTTCTGGTTTTTCCTATGGTTTTTATTTCCATTGTCTTCCGCACCGTCCGGAGCGGCTGTTTGTAGCCATCCGAGCGACAGATGAGCGTCCTCCGCGTACAGTTTTCATGTCAAAATCCACATGCAAACGCCGCCGCCGGGTCTGATTTCCGTATAATGCTACAAAATTCCGGCAAGATGCCAAATCCCCTCTTGCAATCCGGCGCAATGTGTTGTATAATAAATACTGTTGTATGCGGGTGAAGGACAATCCGCTGAATTTTGGATAAAGGAGCCAACATTATGGAACTGAGCGCACTTTCCCATGCAGAGCTTACTGCATTTTATGATGACTGCAAGGCAGCCTATGCCGATTACCAGGCACAGGGGCTGAAGCTGGATATGTCCAGAGGCAAGCCCTCCCCCAAGCAGCTTGACCTCTCCGCTGATCTCCTGACCTGCCTGACCAACGAGGACATGAAGGGCGAGTCCGGCGATTACCGCAACTACGGCGTGCTTGACGGCATCCCGGAGGCAAAGCGCCTGTTTGCGCCGATGCTGGGCGTAGAGCCGGAGGAGGTATTCCTCTTCGGCAACGCTTCCCTCCAGGCGATGTATTTTGCAGTCAGCAACGCCTTCACCCACGGCATTCTGGGCAATACGCCCTGGAGCAAGCTGGATAAGGTGAAGTTTCTCTGCCCGGTTCCGGGCTATGACCGTCATTTCCGCATCACCGAGTTTTTCGGCGTGGAGATGATCAACATCCCGACGAATGAAGAAGGCCCGGACATGGATCTGGTCGAGCAGTATGTCAACAGTGATCCGGCTGTCAAGGGCATCTGGTGTGTGCCGCAGTACGCAAACCCCTCCGGCATCGTCTACAGTGACGAGACCGTAAAGCGCTTTGCAAATCTCAAGCCCGCAGCGCCTGATTTCCGTATTTTCTGGGACAATGCCTATTGCATCCACCATCTGGTTGACAACCCGAAAATGATCCTCCCGATCCTTGAGGAAGCCAAGAAGGCAGGCAACCCGAACATTGTCTATGAGTTTGCTTCCACCGCCAAGATCACCTTCGCAGGTGCCGGCGTATCCATGATGGCAGCGTCCAGAGAGAACCTGGCCGACCTGACCCGCGCACTCGGCTGCTTCACCATCAGCTTTGACAAGGTCAACCAGCTCCGCCATGTCAAGTTCTTCGGCGGCAAGTACGAGAATGTGCTTGCCCACATGAAGAAGCAGCAGGCCGAGCTTGCCCCGAAGTTCCAGTGTGTGCTTGACACGCTGAACAAGGAGATCCGTCCGCTCGGCATCGGTCAGTGGACAGAGCCCCAGGGCGGCTATTTCGTATCCTACAACGCAATGCCCGGCACAGCCAAGCGCATCGTGCAGCTCTGCAAGGAGGCTGGCGTTGTCCTGACCGGCGCAGGCGCTGCCTTCCCCTACGGCAAGGATCCGGAGGACAGCAACATCCGTATTGCGCCGAGCTATCCGGAGGTCGCCGAACTGCAGCAGGCAATGGATTTGTTCGTGCTCTGCGTCAAGATGGCGGCTGCAGAGAAGCTGCTGGCAGAATAAATGCTATGAACAGAACAGCCCCCATCCGCATTGGACGGGGGCTTGGTTTGTCCCCAAAGATCGTTTTTTTGCTCAAGCTTTTTTTTTTCGCAAAAAAGCTTGCAGGGATCCAAGGGGCAGCGCCCCTTGGTCGCCGTCCGCAGGCGGCGAAATCCCTATGCCGTAGGGCGCTCCGCAAGGGGTGAATTCCCAAAACAGTCCGGTGGACTGTTTTGGGAAGAGGGGACGCCCTGCAAGGGAGGGCGTCCCCTACCCTGCAGCAGAGCCGGCCTATCCCTGCCGCCTTCAGGCGGCAGAAATCCATTTTCATCCACAAGCTGAACAGCCCCCATCGGCATTGGACGGGGGCTGTTTTGGATCACTGGAATTCCACCACATCGACCCAGCGCAGGAGCAGGTCACGCTCCTTCTCGTGTCCCTTGACGGACTGCGAGGCGGCAACAATGGGCATCCACTGCTGCACATACTGCTTGGCGGTGTCGCTCTTCTTGCAGAACAGATCGAGGTACTTGTCCGCA
>CAMNDR010000052.1 GCA_946535685.1 uncultured Clostridia bacterium
TTGCGGCATTCTCCGGCTCGCATCAGGATGCCATCGCCAAGGGCATGAAGTGGCGCGAGGAAAAGGATCCCGACCACTGGACAGTACCCTATCTGCCGATCGACCCGACCGATGTGGGCAGAGTCTATGAGGCGGATGTCATCCGCATCAATTCCCAGTCCGGCAAGGGCGGCATCGGCTATCTGCTCGAGACACAGTTCGGTCTCGATCTGCCGAAGCAGATGCGGGAGGAATTCGGCTACATCGTCAAGGGCATTTCCGACCATGCCCACAAGGAACTGCTGCCGAATGAGGTACACGAGATCTTCCAGGATACCTATGTGAACATCACCTCGCCCCTCGAGGTCAAGGAGATCCACTATGTCCAGAAGAACGGCATCCAGGCGACTGTGACGCTCCTGCAGAACGGTCAGGAATTCACCGTCAAGTCCGACGGCGACGGCAGACTTGATGCGGTCACCAATGCCCTCAAGGCGTTCCTCGGCAAGCAGTTCACCATCAAGGTCTATACAGAGCATGCACTGACCGTTTCCTCGAAGTCCGATGCCGTTTCCTATGTCGGCATTGAGGCAGAGGGCAAGGTCTACTGGGGCGTCGGCATCCGGAAGGATATCTCCGATTCGTCTGCAGCAGCCCTCTTCAGCGCACTCAACCGCTATCTGAACGAGAAAAAATAAGGGCAGGTGTGGAGCTTCGCCCCCATCCCTGAAAACCACGTTTTCAGAGTTCACCATAACAGAATACAGAGAAGATACGGCGCAGCCCGATCCCGCCCGGGGTCGTGCTGCGTTTTCGCAGAAAGGGAGCGTTTCTATGCTTGGTTCGATCAATCTGGAAGGAAACTGGCGCTTCTACGCCGATGAAGAAGAGCATTACACGGGCTATCTGCCGCCGGCATCTGCCTATCCGGCACTGGTGCGGCTGCCGGGTACCACGGCACAGAATCACATCGGGAAGCTCAATGAAAAGCGGGAAAAAGGACATCTCACGGAGCTGTACCCTTACAGCGGCAATGCATGGTTCCGGCGCAGCATCGCCATTCCGGAGGAGCTGCAGGGAAAGCGTGCAGTGCTCTTTCTCGAACGTACCCGCATCACATCTGTCTGGGTGAACGGGCAGTTTATCGGCACGCAGAACAGCCTGTGTACGCCGCATGTCTATGATCTGTCAGCGTTCAGCGGTGCGGCGGAGCTGGAGATCTCGCTCTGCGTCAACAACACGCACTACCCGACTGCCGGCGGTCACATGACCTCCAAGGACACCCAGACCAACTGGAACGGCATCACCGGCAGGATCGAGCTGCAGTTCTATGACGACAACAGTATCACTGCCGTCCGTGCCGTGCCGGATGCGCAGCGCCGGGAGGTCACGCTTTATCTGCAGACACAGGGCACGATCCGCCTGCTCCGTGCAGCGGGCGAATGGTGCGGCGCAGACGGCAGGATCGCCGAGATCCCGCCCCAAATGCTCACTGTCCGGACGAATGCCGACGGGAAGGCATATGTCACGCTTCCGCTTGGCGAGGACGCGCCGCTCTGGGATGAATATACGCCGGTCATCGCCCGGCTCACCCTCCAGCCGTTCGGCAGCAAGGATGTGGCCGAGGTGAGCTTCGGCCTGTCCGATCTGCATGCAGAGGGCAGGGAGCTGCACAGCCACGGACGCAAGGTCTTTCTGCGTGGAAAGCACGACGGCATGCTGTTCCCGCTTGAAGGCGCAGCACCGACAGATGTGAAGTCCTGGCTGCGGGTGATGGGCATGGCAAAATCCTATGGCATCAACCACTACCGGTTCCACACCTGCTGTCCGCCGGATGCGGCATTCACAGCAGCCGATCTGCTCGGCATCTACATGGAGCCGGAGCTGCCGTTCTGGGGCACGTTCGCTGCGCCCGGTGAGGAAGGCTTCGATCCGCAGGAGCAGGCGTTCCTTGTTACGGAGGGGCGGCGCATCCTTGAGACCTTCGGGAATCATCCGTCCTTCTGCATGTTCTCGCTGGGAAATGAGCTCTGGGGCAGCGCACAGCGGCTCGGCGAGGGTCTTGCCTATTATCAGTCCTATACGCAGCACATTTTGTTTACGCAGGGAAGCAATAATTTCCAGTTCTGGCCGAATATCCTGCCAGAGGATGATTTCTTCACCGGCGTCCGGCTCGGCGAAGGCCGACTGCTGCGGGGCAGCTATGGCGCCTGCGACCAGCCCTATGGCCATGTACAGGCGGAGCGGCCGTCCACGATGCACAGCTATGATGCCGTGATCATGCCAGGATCCCCGGCGGAAGCGGCGCATGATGAGGACATTGAGATCCAGTACGGCACCGGTGTGAAGACCGTGCATATAGAGGGCGCAGGCGGCGGTCTGCTCCCGGAAAAGCCCATCATCACGCACGAGATCGGGCAGTACTGTATGTATCCGGATTTCGGGGAGATCGAAAAATTCACGGGTGTGCTGCAGGCACGGAATTTCGAGATCTTCCGGGAACGGCTGCAGAAAGCAGGCATGGGCGACCGTGCAGATGCGTTCTTCAAGGCATCCGGAAAGCTCGCAGTGCAGTGCTATAAAGAGGAGCTTGAGGCGGTCATGCGCTCGGCGCAGATCTCCGGCTTCCAGCTCCTTGACCTGCAGGATTTCACCGGTCAGGGAACAGCGCTGGTCGGCATCCTCGATGCCTTCATGGACAGCAAGGGGATCACGGACGAGACGGAATGGGGCATGTTCTGCTCGGATTCCGTCCTGCTGGGGATCTTTCCGGATTATTGCCTGACAGATAAGCTCTCGATGCAGATCAAGCTGCGCCACTATGCGCCGGAGGGCGTGCATGCGCCGCTGCAGTACACGATCCGTCGAGGGCAGAATCTGCTGACTGAGGGCGAGCTCCCGGTGGATGTGGACGGACAGGGGTTGTTCGATCTCGGGAAGATCGAGGCGGCGCTCCCGCCGGCGACAGCCGTTCACCGCATCGCTGTGACACTCACGCTGCCGCATACGAAGAACAGCTACACGCTTTATCAGTTCCCGGCGGCAGAGATGCCATCGCTCACAAGCACGGACAAGCTCTGCGTGACATCCGATCCGGACGAAGCGGAGCAGGCGCTTGCCAAGGGCGGGAGCGTGCTCTATCTGGCGGGACATCTGAAGCATACAGTCAGGGGGACGTATTGCACGGATTTCTGGTGCTATCCGATGTTCCGGAGCATCTCCGAGAGCATGGGCAAGGAAACACCTGTCGGCACACTCGGACTCTGCATCGACAAGCACCATCCGGCGGTCAAGGGCTTACGCTGCGACCGTCACACAACACCGCCGTGGTATGATCTCGTGACCCATGCAGATCTGGCAGTCCTGGATGATCTGCCGCTTACACCCATTGTGCAGATGATCGACAATTTCGAGCGCAATCATAAGCTCGGTCTGCTGTTTGAGTGCAAGGCAGGCGGCGGACGGCTTCTCGTCTGCACGGCACGGCTCTCCGAGATCACGGAGCGCTATGAGGTGCGGCAGTTTGCGAAACATCTGCTCGAATATGCCGCATCGCCGGCGTTCAATCCGTCCGCATCGCTGACAACAGCGCAGCTCCGGACAGTTCTTGCGAAGGAGGAACATGATGAAGTTTGACGATTCCTATATGCTGCTGGAGGATATGACCGAGGACAGCAGCTTCCCGAAGAAGCTCACCGGCAGGATGAAACAGCAGCTTGCGCAGGTCATCACACTGCTGGAACAGGGAAAGCCGTCCCCGGAGAAATTGCAGGCGGCATTTGACCGGATGACGCAGGCGCTGAACCCGCTTGTGGCAGAATGCCCGGATGCAGCGGAGATCGTGGCAGCCGATGTGTTGTATATCCTGGACTGGTTCGCACTCGATCTTACGGTCGAGGAGGCACTGCGGAAGCGCAGTTGGTAAAAAGACCCGGAGTAAGACAGATACCTATATAGAAGTTTTGCCCCTGAGTGTTACAAAGCACTCAGGGGCATTGTGCATATTTATGTTGCTAAGCTAAATCAGAATTTGCGGGGGAGCCCCCGCTGGCAGGATTCTCCCAATGCGCCTTACGGCGCAAAGGTCGAATAGGTTCTGCGCTAAATCAGAATTTAGTGATATACTTTTTCAAAGCCTTCCTGCCAAGAGCATACATCTATTCTATACTTATCAATACACCATTCTTCTCGATTAAATCTTAATTTATTTACATTCAATTGTATCTCGGCTTCCTCCATACTTAAATAGCAATCGCTTTCAATCTCATCAATCTCATCCAGTTCATCATTTTCATTCCAACCGTAGATAATAAATATATCAGATTGTGTTAAACTGTCGGTCGCACCAATTACGTATTTTTCTGTAATCTTATAGGTAATACGATAGTCTTTAAAACCGGTTACTTCGGAAAGATATCTCATTGCTGTTTTTTCAGCAATAGAGCGACTGGAAAAGAAACCTATATTATATTCTTCAATATGGTTATCATATGAAGATTCCATATCAATCATAACAAGATTAAAAACTATCTGCATATTGAATGCTCCTGTAAATACCGATTTTTGTCAGTAATAATTATAGCACATCATCTCTGTACTGTCAATAGAAACGCCATAGTACTTCTGACCTTACATCAGAAATACTATGGCGTAAAACTTCTTTATACGTACCGTACTTATGAAGACAGGTGTTCGTAAAATAGTTTTTATGATATGAAGATAAGGCTGCGTAACCGCCCAGGTTACGCAGCCTTTCGATTTGTCCCTGCACGCCATCACTGCCCAAAAAGGCCTGCCCCACGCGGGGGCAGGCCTTTGGTTCTGGAAATGCGGTTCTTATGATACATCGACCCTGCCGTTAGAGGTCGAGACGGTGCCGGCTTTCATCTCAATGCTGCAGGTGCTGATCTCACTGAATTTCACCAGGAGCGATGTACCGGCCGGCACATCTTCGGCAACTCGCAGATCAATGTAGAAAAGCACCGTGTTGTCCGGGATCTTGGCATCGACAACACCATTGAACTTCGTGCCGGCGATCTTGCCTGCTGCGTCATTGATGCACAGAGCAAATCCTGCCTCGCCTTCCTCAACGTTCACCAGCGTCAGTGACGGATCAAGCTCCAGCGCCACAATGAAGGAATTCAGGCCGGTTCCGATATTCGCTGCCGTAACGGGCATTTTTACAATATCCCCCGGAGATGCCGATGCCGCGCCGATGCGCCAGTTTCCGCCATTGTAACCGGTGTCCGTGGGATCCTCATGACCTGGCTCTGTGCCGGGTTCGGTCGGGCCCGGATTGACCGGCTCCGTCTCGATCTTATAGTATTCATAGATCGTGTCCTTGCCGCCTGCACCGACATAGGCTGCATAGACAAGCACCAGCGCCGCATCCGATGCGTTGATGATGCCGTCAGAATTGATGTCGGAGACGCTCTCCTGATCCGATGTCAGGCCGCTCTCTCCGCCTGCACCCAGCTTTGCTGCTGCGATCAGGATCTGCGCTGCGTCGCTTGCATTGACATAGGCATCGCTGTTGACATCGCCAAGCGCCAGTGCATCATCGGCAAAGAGCATCTGAGCGCCGCTGGTCAGGCAGACAGCCGTCATGGTGAGTGCTGCTGCGGCACTGCTGATTCGTTTTGCAAAATTCATGTGAATGATCCCCCTTTATTGGTTGATGGTCTGCAGAAATTCTGCTGTATTCAGTATACCACAGGATGCGCCGCTGTGCAATCGCATCAGACCGTTTTTGGAGATTCTGTCAAATCAAAGCGATTTTTTTGGATATAATGACAAATCCCCGCAGCACACCCATGCTGCGGGGAACACGTCAGACGGTAATATCTGCAAAAGAGAAGCGGATGACCTTTGCCAGATCCTCCGGCCGGACTTCGACCTGATAGCCGATCTTGCCGGCACTGAAAATGATCGTTTCCTGCAGCGCAGCGCTTTCGTCGATCACCGTGACAAACTGCTTCTTCATCCCGATCGGGGAACAGCCGCCGTGGATATAGCCTGTCAGTGGCAGAAGCTCTTTGGATCTGAGCATGGCGATGCTCTTTTCCCCCACGGCTTTCGCAGCCTTCTTGAGATCCAGCTCCTCTGCCACGGGGATGACGAACACGTAATGCCCGCCCTTTCCTGCCTCTGTCACGAGTGTCTTGAATACCTGCGCCGGATCCTGACCGAGCACTGCAGCGACCTCCACGCCGCTGACAGCAGCGGTATCCGCATAGCAATAGTGCTTGTACGGGACTTTCTTCTGGTCAAGGATGCGCATCACATTGGTCTTTTCCTTTGCTTTCTCCATGGCGGGCAGCTCAGTCCTTCTTGCCGCCGAACAGACCGCCGATCTTCTCCATCAGATCGCCGCCGGCAACCTGAGCCTTGACCGCATCAATGACGCCGTTGATCTGGTCGTCCGGCAGATCCATGCCGAGCACACCCTCAACAGCCTTGACCGGATCGGCGCTGAACTTTGCAGCAAAGTCCTTGTCGTTCTTCACCTTGTTGACGATCTCTTCGATTTTAGCCTTGATATCCATGGGAATACCTCCTATATAATTTGATACTTTTATTATAACGCATTTTCTGGAAAAAGTAAAGAGATTTTTTAGGGCAACACCGCACAGAACTGGTGGTGCAGATGCGCAGCCAGATTTTTCGTCAGATTGTATAGAAATGACGCC
>CAMNDR010000053.1 GCA_946535685.1 uncultured Clostridia bacterium
TTCTGCATATTCCCGGATAAGATCGAAGCAGAACGAATGAATCGTACAGATCTTTGCACTGCTCAGTCCTGCCCGCTGTTCAAGGAGCCAGGTGTATTTGGCATCGTCTGTCCCTGCTTCCAGGTCTGTCAATGCATCGGTCAGCGCTTTCATCAGCCGTTGTTTCATCTGGGCTGCAGCGTCGTTGGTAAATGTCACAACGACAATGCTGTCTGCCCGGACAGGCTCTGCTGCGGTATTATCAGAGAGAATGCGCAGGAGACGCTCCACGAGAACGGCGGTTTTGCCGCTTCCGGCCGCCGCTGACACGATAATGCTGCGGCCTCTTGCGGAAATGGCGCTGTCCTGTTGTATGGTCCAGTCCATGGTCATGCATCCTCCTTTTCAGTCGATTCTGGTTCCGGCGCACCAAATACCTCGCACAGTGCTGCCTGATGCTCTTCCTTGGTGCGGCTTTTGACGGCTGTCTGTGCTTTGCCGCAAAGATCGGCAAAGCTGCAGCTTCCGCAGGGGGAGTATTCCTGATAGAGATCCGGCTTAGCTCCAACCTGGCCTTTCCGCAGTGCATCAGCCATTGAGCAGATCTTGTTCTCGACATGTGCCTGCAGGTGCTGCATCTGCTGCGGATTTACAGTAAAGAGTGAATCATCCTTTTTATGTGCCATGACAGGGGAAGCGGTCTGCTGGATCTCAGGCTCCATAAATCCTGCAGTGTCCTCCAGAAGCAGTCCTTTCATGCGGTAGAACTGTTCAAGCAGTGCTTCACGGTCAACGGCTTTTTCGGAACGTTTCTGGTAATCCTTGCTTTTCGGAATGCCGCTCGGCATGTAAAACACACCGCTTGGCACTGCGTTGTCATAGGCGCCGTTCTGATGCAGCGCAAACAGATAGATCAGCATCTGCATATCCAGTCCGTCAGCGAGCTTCTCCGGAGACAGTGTCTTGCTTCCGGTCTTATAATCCACCACCCGCAGCAGCTTGCCCTGCGGGGTATCGCACAGATCGACACGGTCAATGCCGCCATGGCAGAGAATACTGCCATTCTGCAGAGACAGCGGAGGAAATCCCTCACGGTCTTCCCGTTCAGAAACGCTTACCTCGAAGCCGACCGGGACGAATTGTCCCTGCTGCAGTTCTTTCTGGATATGCTCAATGAGCTGCAGCAGGCTCTGACCGGCGACCCGGTAGTTAAACTGGAAACGTCCGTCACGCCGGGTTGCATCAGAAAAATGCTTTGCAGAAAACGCCTCAGACAGCCGGCTGATCTCCTGCCTGAGCTGATTCTGAGTCAGGGAAAGAAATTCCTGCAGATCCATGCTGCTAAGGAGCTGTTCCAGGCAATAATGCGCAAAATCTCCGCCGGTTCGAGGCGTGAGCGCATTGCGTTCCGGAACATAAAGCCGGAGCACATACTGGCAGAAATACTGGAAAGCACAGTGATAGAAGCGCTCGATCCCGGAAGGGGAGAGGATGATCTGCGGCCCGAGAAGCGGCTTCATGACCTCTGGCTGTACCTGCATTTCCGGGGCAATATCTGCGGAAACGAGCTTTGCAAGACGGGCATGGTATACCGGATCCTGCCCGAGCAGTGAACGAAGCGCAGACAGCTCTGGCGTATCCTCCTGCAGATGGCGTACATAGTGAAAATAACCCGCAGCAAGTGTCCGCACGTAAAAGCTCACCGGAAGCGCATCTGCATGAAGCAGGATCTCCGGGTTTTCGCTGAACAGACGGCTGATCTCAAGGATCACACCGGCTGGCTCTGACGGCTCGTGCGCTGTTGTCATCTTCGGGTACGTCAGGTAGAGCTGCCCGGAAGCGGCGGCAAGTGTTTTCCGGACGGTCAGCAGTTCATCCGAGTGCAGCTCCGGCAGGAGGCGCGACAGCTTGATGTGCTGTGCTTCAAGCTGCCGCAGCTCCTCCTGCGAGAACATGCCGTCAGCGCTGACTTCTCCGGGAAATTCTGATTCCCGCACCCCCGGCACAAAAACAATCGCAGGCGAATCCAGACGAGCTGTCCGGGCATCCACGATCCGGATACAGTCAAGGGTCTGCGGCGGGGTCGAATAGCTGCAGCTTCTCAGAAGCAGTACTATGCTTTGCCGCAGAACGTCCATCGGCAGGATCCTGTCTCCGAAGCAGTCTGCCATTGTATCCAGCACGTCCATCAGCAGGTTCCAGAGCATGACGAAATCCTTCTGCCGGATGTCGTCCCATGCGGCGATCAGCTTTCGGCTCTTGTCTTTGCGCTCAAGAAGATGATGGTATAAAATGCCGCATATTTCACGGACAGAGGCGTTTTTACACTGCCTGCGCAGACGCAGGATTTCCTTGGTAAAGGTGCAGCGGAGCTCCTCAAGTGTTTTCCCGTAGAATGGCGCTGAGCGTTCGGAGATCGTCTCATTGTCCTCTGCCCAGAATGGATTTGCCCAGTCTTCCTTGTCGATATTCCAGGTGAAGCAGAAATGCTCCAGCATGGCGGCAGTTTCCGGCTCACAGCCGGAGAACGGCGATTTCAGATAGCGCAGGATCTCATCAGTGTGCCACTGATCCGCAGACAGCAGATGGAGCAGTGAGAGCACATACCGGATCAGATCAGAGTGCAGCACGGGCTTTTCCATGCTCAGATCAAAGGGTAGTGCAAACCGCACGAATGCTCGTTCGAGCAGCGGGAAATAGACATCCGGATTCTTGACTGCAATGACGATATCGCTGCATCGGACGGTCTTGTCCGCCTGCAGCAGGCGGCAGATCTCTGCACCGATGTATTCCGCTTCCATCAGCGGATCAGATGCTTCTGCGAGATGTACATGTCCCGCATAGGGTACACTGCCGGCCTTCTGATGCAGAGCACCGCTGCCCACAGCGATCAGATCGGGATGCTTCGAGCGCACATATTCCGGACAGTATTCCCAGTCGGCCGGGATGCTGTTGTCCTTAGCGTTTTGCATCAGACTGCGGAATGTGTGGTTTCCGCCTGCAAATACACCGCTTGCACGCTGCGCCGGATCATCTGCACGGATCGCTGCCGTAACGGATGCTGCCTGCCGCAGGATGACATGCAGCATCTGATACTGGTCCCCCGTGAAGCTGTCAAACTCATCAAGATAAATGTCTGTTTTCTCAAAATAGTATTGCATTTCCGCAAGCGCAGCCGCTTCTGTCAGATCAACAAGGCTGTCGTGTCTGCCGTTTTCCTGCAGGATGCGGTCATAGGCAAGCAGAATGCAGCTCAGGTCGTGGGTCTTGTCGCTGAGCACATCCGGAAACAGAACCGAAATCTCCGCAAGCCGTTCGGCACTTGCGCTTGCCTTGCGCAGCTTTGTGATGATGCCGTAAAGGGAAGCGATAAAATCCGTTGACTGCGAACGGCGCTCCATCAGGCGGAATTCCTTCCGTTCCGCACAGCTCTGCACTGCCTGATAGAGATAAAGCAGCTTTTCCTGTTCGGAAGCGTATCCTGCATTCCGTGAAGCACCGCTGCATTCCTGCAGAATATCACGGGAAAGTGTGACAAAGCTGCAGGTATGAAGCCGATTGAACAACTGCGCACCGAGATAGCCGTACAGCTTCTTTTCAGCTTCAAAGGAGAACTGTTCCGGCACAATGATGATGGTGCGGCGGCCGGCAGTCAGACTTTCCCGAAGCTGTTCCATCAACCGTGTTGATTTTCCGCTTCCGCAGCCGCCGAGAATACAATGCAGCATAATGTCAGCTCCTTTCCTGTGGCAGGATGTCCACGCCTGTTACGGTAAGGCGGTCATCCTGCACATAAAAATGAATATCGAATCCTGCAAAGCACATGCTGTAACAGCGCTGCGGATCATGCTGATAGGAGGGACGGGGATCATCCGCCAGACAGGCGATCGCCGCCTGCTGTTTATCCGGCGGAAGCATAGAGAGCAGATCAGGCGGAAAGGCAACGGACAAGCTGTGTGTCCGCAGCGCTTCGCCAAAGCTGCCGGAAGCCGCCGGGATGCTGTCAGTATACGGCAGATATGGCTTGATATCGAGGATCGGTGTGCCGTCAAGCAGGTCTACACCGGATACCTGAAGCACCGGCCCCTCGTCCGTAAAGCAGATACCGTCCAGCTTCACGCAGGACAGGCCGATCGGATTCGGCCGGAACGGAGAGCGCGTTGCAAAGACACCGACCCGCTGATTTCCGCCAAGTCTCGGCGGGCGCACTGTCGGTGACCAGGTCTCCCGGTGCGATGCGGAAAAATCGAACAGCAGCCAGAGATGTGAATAGTCTTCGATTCCCCGGAATGCCTCCGGCACACGATATTCCGGTTCCATCACGATGGTGCCTTTCAGCTCAGGCACACGTCCGCTCTGACGGGGAATCCCGAATTTATCTGTAAAATCAGTATGGATCACGGCAATCGGCCGGATGCTGAGCTCATGCATGAAAAACACTTCCTCTGAAACAATCTGTTTTCATTATAGCATAGATCTCCCCAAAATACAAGACCCGCTTTGTCCAGTATGTTCACGGAAAGTTTACAAATTATATCCGCAGGAAATTTGCATTTCACCGTCAAATAGAGTACAATGAAAGCAGAGGCAGCGGAGAGATGCTGCAATTCTGCAGTAAAGGAGGAATCACCATGAAACTGAAACGATGGATCGCAGGCATTCTGAGCCTTGGCATGCTGGCAGCGGCACCGCTGAGCGGTTTTCCGGCTGCAGCAGAAAGTGCCGTGACAGGCGATGTAGACGGCAGCAGCGAGGTAGATCTGCTCGACCTGGTCATGCTGCAGAAATGGATGCTCGGTGCAGGGGAGCTTTCTGCGCCCGAAAATGCCGATCTGAATGCGGACAGATCGCTGGACATTTTTGACCTTGGCATCCTGAAGCAATGGCTTGTCTATGGCATAAAGCCGCATTTTTACGCCAGAAATCTGACCGACGGCATCCGGGCAGGGGACAGCAGGGGACTGGAAGCAGATGAGGAGTTCATCCTCGGCCAGACGAAATTTGCCCTCTCCTTCCTGCAGAAAACAGCGGAGGATGGCCGCAATGTGCTGGTTTCTCCCTATTCGATGACACAGGCGCTCGCTATGACTGCCAACGGTGCCAAGGGTGATACGCTCTCGGAGATGGAAAATGTGCTCGGTGGAACTTCGATCGACAAGCTAAACCGCTACCTGTATACGCAGCGCATGAACCAGCCTGATGAAGATACATGCAAACTGCTGACGGCGAATTCCATCTGGATCCGTGACGATGCTGATCGCATCCGTGTGGAAGATCCGTTCCTGCAGAAAAATGCGGATTATTACGATGCTGCTGCGTTTATGGCGCCGTTTGATCAGACGACCGTGCGGGATATCAATACCTGGGTCGATGCAAACACGGATCATATGATCCCGAAACTGCTGAATGAGATCAAGGACGGCGAAGTCATGGCACTCATCAATGCAGTGACATTTGATGCAAAATGGGCTTCCCCCTATAGCGAATATCAGGTGCATGACGTACCCTTCACAGCCTATGACGGAACGGAACAGACCGCAAGCATGCTCTGCGGTGAGGAGCATCTGTATCTGGAGGATGCGCATGCAGTCGGCTTCATGAAGCCGTACCAGGGCGGGCGCTATGCGTTTGCGGCACTCCTGCCGGAGGAGGGCATGACGACAACTGAGTACATCCGCAGTCTCACGCCGGAGCACCTGCACGAGCTGCTTGCAGAGCCGGTAAGTGACGGTGTTGTTATCACGCAGCTTCCGAAATTTTCGTATGATTACAGCGAGGAGCTGAGCAAGCATTTTGCGGCGATGGGCATGCCGACTGCGTTCACAGGCACTGCTGATTTCTCGGACATGGCCTGGACAGAAAGCGGCTATCTCTTCATCGGTTCGCTCCTGCAGAAAACGCATATCTCTGTGGATGAGGACGGTACCCGTGCAGCGGCTGTCTCTGCTGTTATGATGAGCAACGATGCCTGCTTTTTAGGAGAGCCCAAGGAGGTCATTCTTGACCGTCCGTTTGTTTACTGCATTGTCGACAGGGAAACTTCGCTGCCGGTGTTCATCGGAACGCTGGAGAAGCTGGAAACCTAAGGAAGGGCTCAGACAGCCATTTTCCTATTCTAAAAGCACTGTAGTATCAATTTGTTCAGTGCTTTCCTAAGTGCATGATAGATTACATCTCACAGTGCTGCGGGGTATGGCACTGTGAGGCAACAGGAAGGAGACAAGAAGACAATGAGCATCAGCAGTATCCGGACAGAAACCATGTCGATGCGCTATTTCCGCTTCGGAAACCCGGAGGGGACGCCGTTTGTGATACTTCCGGGCGTTGCGCTCAAAAGCGTCATGGAATCAGCGGAAGCCATCAAGGCACAATACTGGGAGCTCTCTGCAAAGTACTGCATCTATGTGCTTGACCGCAGAACCGATATGCCCGATCCGTACAGCGTCAGTGCCATGGCGGAGGATACTGCTGAGGCACTCGGGGCGCTTTCTCTCCGGAATGCTGTGCTTTACGGCGTTTCGCAGGGCGGCATGATCGCACAGTTAATTGCAGCGTGGCATCCGGAGCTGGTCGGGAAGCTGGTCGTATGCTCGGCAGCGGCATCTATACCGGAACAGGCGGCTGCAGTATTTGCAGAATGGGAGCGGTTGGCGGAAC
>CAMNDR010000054.1 GCA_946535685.1 uncultured Clostridia bacterium
GCGGCATGAACTCGATGTGCGTATAATGCATCTTCTGCATATAGGGCACCATCTGCTTTGCGAAGCTCACGTAATCCGGCACAGAATCGTCCGGATTGTGCTTCCAGGAGTCCAGATGCACCTCGTAAATATTCATCGGCCGCTTGTACACTACGTGCTTTTTCTTTTCTTCAAACCACGCAGCATCCTGCCATTCGTAGGAGCTTTCATAAATCTTGGAGGCAGTTGCAGGGCGTGTTTCAAAATGTGTTGCATAAGGGTCAGACTTCATGCGGATCTCGCCCTTCTGCGTCTCAATGCTGTACTTGTAGGCGTCAAACTGGGCAAGGCCGGAGATCGTAGTCTCCCAGATGCCGTCCGCAATGATCATCATCGGATTTGCTTCACGGCTCCAGCCATTGAAATCACCAACAACCGAGATGCTGACAGCATTCGGTGCCCACACACGGAAGCGGTATTTCTTCTCACCGTTTTCCGTCACAGAGTGTACACCGAAGAACTTATAGCTCTCGTTGTTTTTTCCCTGATAGAATAAATATAACGGAAAATCATTCGGGTTGCTTGTAGTAGAATTCATAGCGTTAACCCCCTTTATACTTCTATTTTAACAGAAAATTAAAGTTGTTGCAAGCCTTTTCCAAAAGCGTGTCAAAAATTCATAGGGTGTGATAATTTGGACAGCTATTTTTTGTTTACTTTTAACAAATTTTACGATGGTGATACGGCAAACTGTCTGCTTTGATAGGCTGACTCTCTGTCGCTTTTTGTCAATTCTGACGAATTTTCAGTCATGACACTTGCGGCGATCACAGTCATATCATCCCGTACAGATCCGCCGTGAAAAACAGATGCTTTCTCACAGATGCTGCGTGTGAGCTGCTGCAGGGAGATCCCCTGCTGCAGGAGCTGACGGATATAAGGGTACTCCCCTTCGCTGATCCCGTCAGACAGCATGATAATTCTGTCACCGGAAAGCCCATAGATCTGCTTTACGGAAGCCTTGGCATCCGGAACGATCCCCGCCGGGAAACTCCTCGATGCGATGCGGTGAACCTTTGTCCGCCGGCAGAGCAGTGTTGCTGCGGCGCCAGCTTTATACAGTGTAATAACACCGGTATCGCCATGCAGTCTGCAAATATCCAACGTAGCGAAATTTTCTGTATTCGTCTCTGTTAAAAGCAGGATATTGACCAGGCGGATGGCTGTTTCCGGCGGCATGCCGCTGCAGATCATACGCCGCAGCGTCCGCACCGCGATCCTCGCAGCCAAAGAAGCAGCGTTGCCGCTTCCCATGCCGTCAGACAGCACGAGGTAGCTGTTCCCTGCCCCATCGGTAAATCCATCCGCCTGATCGCCGCAGTGGGCGCAGCCGGGAGAATTGACACTATGGATCTCGTATGCCAACCGGTAGACCGGTTTTTCATACAGGCAGATCCGCTGCCCTGTTTCCTTTCCCGTAAGCTGCATGGTCTCCAGTCGGACACCAAGTCGTTCCTGTAAAAGCTCTGTCAGCGCAGCAAGAGGGAGCTCAGGCTGCCTGGTGTAGATCTCCGCCATATAGCGTCCGCTTGCAAGACGGTAGACACAGGCGCTCACCGATGTGATCGACAGCCTTTTCAGGAGGCTCTGCAGCAGGCGTGTTTCCGCCGGGCAATCTGTCAGCGGCTCCTCTGCGGAGTCTGATACAACACTACGCAAAAGCTGCAGATAAGCGAGCATCACGCTTCGCTCCTGCATCAGATGGACTCGCTGCATTTCAAAGAGAGCAGTGGATCTGGCGCATTCTGCGGCAGCGCCTGCCAGTTCTGTATGACGGACGCATTGACTCAGCGACTGCGGCAGCGGTCTGCGGTACGGTGCATGTTCAAGCTGCAGAAATGCCTGCTCCGTGACAGAGCTGCGGGTGCGCCAGCATTCATCGTACTTTCCGCATCCGCCGCACATCCTCTGACGAAGCTGCTCGGCAATGCTCTCAGGCTCCGGCAGGGACAGACGCTCCATGACAGCGCACGCTTCATCCTCAAGCTCCTGCAGCATGCTGCCTAAAAAGGACGCATGCATTGAGGGAGCTGAACGGCCGTTGGCTTCCTCGGATACAAAATAGCGGAAAAATTCGATATGCGAAAACAATCCGTAAAGCACGCATGCGGCCACCAGCTCCACTGCAGTCCGCATCAGCTCCATACTGCTGTCAAGCACCGCACTGCTCAGTCCTTCCATCAGGAAAAAGGCAGGAATAAACAGGGCATTCGGAAGACCGGAAAGATAGCCCATCAGCATCGCTGTTACCGGCAGAAAGAGCACAGGCATCCCGAGCTTTACACTGCAGAATGTCACACCGCAGGCGGTCAGAGCGCCGCAAAGCGTGCCGCCGTATTGACGAAGCTGTCTGGCGCAGAGCAGCGAAGCTGCTGTACCGATCGCCCGGCCGATATTGCAGAATGCCGTGTCGATCCCGCAAAGTGCCGTAATACACAGAAGATAGCAGATCGCAAAGGTAAAGCTCCGTCCGGCGTGCATGGAGATCCTCCTGCGCTCCCGCATCGCTTTCGCCGCATCGCCAATAAAATAAGCAGCGATCCCCGTCAGCAGTGATTCGAGGATATACAGCGGCAAGTGCTTTCCCTGTGTAAACACAAGATCCAGCACTGCCCCTGCAATGATGCAGCAGAATACTGTTATGATACTCAGCACATGCGGCTTTTGCAGATCATGCAGAAGGATCCTGCTGCAAACGATCACGGTCAGACAGCCGAGCAGGAACTGCATCTCTGCCGGCGCACCGGTCAGCATATAAGCCGTCAGAGCACCGAACAGGATCGCAAATGCATACAGCGGCGGGCATACACCCGCAAGGGCTGCAGCAAGCGGGGAAACCACACCGCTGATCCTCCCGACCGACAGTAAAAATCCCCCTCCCACAGCAGTCAGTGTCCGCAGTATCACCAGAACTGGTTCGCTGCGGAGAAGTTGCCGGATAGTTTTCATGATCACTCTCTCCTTTATCTGTTCTTCCCGGCAGAATGCTGCCGTATACATTCATTATACCAGAAAAGGAGAAGAAGTTTTGTCAAACGGCAGTGCAGTTTCCTGCGTCTTTGTTGGCGGTCTGTGCTATTTCCTGCGAACAGTCCGGTTTCCGGCCATAAAGCACCGTCAGAGGATAGCGCCCTCTGTGCGGGTATCCTGTTATAGGTTCATGACGGCCTCCATACACAGTCTGAGTGCAAACTCCACGGACGCTCTGCCCCAACCCCGCTGATCGTAGTGCTCGGCATCGGCAAGTGTATCTGCCGTGAACAAGAGTGATCCCCAGACGGCACCTCTGCGCTGCGCACAGGCAGCTAAAGCGGCACATTCCATCTCGACGACGGAACAGCCCTCGCTGCGCCGATAGGCTACCAGATCTCCGGTCTCACGGAAATAGCCGTCGGTGGACCATGTCACTACCTCGGAATATGGCAGATGATGCGCTTCGAGCGTATAACGGATGGCGGCACGAGCTGTTTCGGAGACCTCGACATATCGCTCCGGCGGAAGGTAATGATAGGAAGTCCCCTCATCCCGGAGCGCTTTCTTCGGGATCAGAAAGGCATTCTCTTCCATGGGCACCAAAACGCCGCAGGATCCGCCGCTGATGATCTTTTTCACGCCGCAGGCAATCAGACAATCCAGCAGCATTGCCGCAGATGGTGCCCCGACGGGCGCTTCCACCAGACAGATCTGCTGCCCGTTTTCTTCCAGCACATAGAACGGATACGTTTTGGAGATCGTGATAAACTGATCCGCCACGGCTGCATGATGCGCTTGTGCATACTGATCCACCGCATCCCCGAGAAAGACAAAGACAGCTCTCTCCGGCAGCTGCAGCTCTTTGTGTTCATGATCGGGCTGGAACAGTGCATGGGGATCCGGATCATACTCGAGGATGGGAAGTGCATGTTTCTGAATCGGCATGGTCATTCCCTCTTTTCGTCAATATGATGATACAGCGCTTCGGCAAGTGCCGCAAGGGACGGCATATCCAGCGATTCGATCCGGACTGAGGGTGCGATCCCTGCCTCCTCAAAGACCATCTGCATTTCCTGCTTTGCGATGCCGAAGCTCCCGGCGAGTACGCCGCAGAGCTGTTTGCGGCGCTGAGAGAAGCCTGCCCTGATCATCCGGAAGAACAGCGCTTCATCCGTGATCTGCCACGGACGCTGCGCATGCAGACGGATCTGGATCACGGCGGAATCCACATTCGGTGCCGGCATGAATGAACCCCTTGCGACATCGAACAGCTTCTCTGCAGTGCCATAATACGCAACGGCAACAGAAACTGCCCCTGCTTCCCGGGAGCCGATCGGCGCACAAAGCCGCACAGCGGCTTCCTTCTGCACCATGACTGTGATCGTTTCGACCGGGAGCTTTTCCTCTAACAGACGCATGATGAGCGGCGAAGTGATATAATACGGGAGATTTGCACAGACAGCGACACGCAGCCCTGCAAATTCCTCCCGGATCAGACCGGCAAGGTCATATTCCATCGCATCACCGTGGATGACATGGATATTGTCAAATTCCGCAAGCGTCTCATCAAGGATCGGGAACAGCCGGTCATCGAGCTCCACTGCTGTGACCTTATCGGCACGTTTTGCGAGCTCCGCCGTCAGTGTTCCAATGCCGGTGCCAATTTCGAGGATGCCGAAGCCGGGCGCTGCATTGCCCATCTCTGCAATGCGGGGGCAGACGGTCGGATTGACCAGGAAATTCTGCCCAAGTGATTTGGAAAAATGGAAGCCGTGGCGTTCCAGAAGTTCCCTGACATAGCCAATATCCGTCAGCCTTTCCATATGGTTCCTCCCAACTGCGTTAAAATTGCTTCTGCACAGCGGATGCCGTCCGCTGCTGCCGATGTGATACCGCCTGCATAGCCTGCGCCCTCGCCGCATGGATACAGTCCCTGCGCACCCGTGCTGCAGAGATCCTCTCCACGGAGGATGCGTACCGGCGATGAGCTGCGGGATTCCACACCCGTCAGGAGCGCATCCGGATCTGCAAATCCATGCAGGCGCTTGTTCATCTCCGGGATGCCAAGCCGCAGCGTTTCACAGACATAGCCCGGCAGATAGCGATCCGGAGATGCAAACGAAGTTCCCGGCGTATAGGTCGGCATGATCTTGCCGAAATGATCCGACTGGTGATGCTGCAGAAAATCCTCCAAACGGGTCACGGGCGCTGCATATCCGCCGCCGCCCGCAAGATAGGCTTTTTCTTCGATTTCACGCTGCAGCGCAACACCTGCCAGCGGATGCGCACTGCCGAAATCTGCCGGCGTGATGCCGACGAGCAGCGCACTGTTCGCATTCCGTCCGTCACGGGCAAAGCAGCTCATGCCGTTGACCGCAAGACGACGCTCCTCTGAGGAAGCCGCCACGACCTCGCCGCCGGGACACATGCAGAAGGTGTACAGGCTGCGGCCGTTGTTCAGATGAACAGCGAGCTTATAATCTGCAGCACCGAGCTTTGGATGGCCGGCAAATTTCCCGTAAAGTGCCCTGTCGATATCTGCCTGCAGATGTTCGATGCGTACACCGATCGCAAAAGGCTTCTGCGCCATCGGAAGCCCCTGTGCATGGAGCTGATGAAATGTATCCCGTGCGCTGTGGCCGACCGCCAGCACGGCATGGCTGCAGGAAAGCTCCTGCATCTGTCCTGACTGTTCGTAGCGAATGCCCTGCAGAGCGCCGTTTTCAAGGATACAATCCATAAACTTTGCGCCAAATCGGATCTCTCCGCCCATGCGCTCGATCAGCTTCCGCAACTGCCGGACAGTCCCCTGCAGACGGTCGGTGCCGATGTGCGGTTTCGCCTGCCAGAGGATCTCCTCCGGTGCCCCGCACTGCACAAAAGTCTCTAAGATGAAGCGAATATGCGGATCCTTGATGCCGGTGTGGAGCTTGCCGTCGGAAAATGTCCCGGCGCCGCCTTCGCCGAACTGAATATTGCTCTCCGGCATGAGAATACCGCTGCTTCGGAATGCCGCCACATGCGCTGCCCGCTCCTCGACCGGGCAGCCACGCTCCAGCACAATCGGACGCAGGCCAGCCTTCGCAAGGATATACGCTGCAAACATGCCGCCGGGGCCAAAGCCGATGACGACCGGGCGCTGCGGACTGCGGCTGATCGGCACACGATAGGCCTTTTCTGTCACTGCCTGCACATCCTTGTCCGTCCGTTTCAGCAGCCGCTGCTCTCCGTCGGCTTTTACATCAACTGTGAGCAGAAATGTAATGCTGTCCTTCTTCCGGGCATCGACCGAGCGCTTGCGCAGGTGGACCGACCTGATCTGTTTTTCAGGAATGTGCAGCTTGCCTGCCACCTCCCGCCGCAGTGCTGCATCAGTATAGTCAAGCTGCATCCGCAGATTCTGTATGCGTATCATGGAAACTCCTTTCTCATGCTTTCATTGCACGCAATGCTGCAGCAGCGGCACCCGCTGCTGCAGCACCGGATGCCCAGCACCAGTGCAGATGATAGCCGCCGCAGACGGAATGCACATCCGCCGCTTCACCGGTCACAAAAAGTCCCGGGTTCCCTTTCACCTGCAAATGTGCATCCAGTACACTGCCA
>CAMNDR010000055.1 GCA_946535685.1 uncultured Clostridia bacterium
TTATACCAGATCTTTGGGTGTTTGTCGACTGCTCTGTCAGTATAACATATCAAAAGTGTACCATTGGGGTATACCTTGTTTTTGAAAGGGGAATGATGATTATGTTGAAAAACAAACTAAAGCGCTGGCTTTCCGCTGCTGTTTCAGCTGTGATGATGTGCGGTATGGCAGGGCTGCTGCCTAATGTGCTGAACGATGATTCTTCGTATAAGCTGACAGCAGAAGCGGCCGGTGGCGCTTCCATTGAAGACGTGATGAATAAATACCCTCATTTCAAATTCTGGAACCATGTCGGCGGCAAAAACAATCCGGACGGATACAGTGATTACCCGTGTACACATCATGGAAAGTGTAATTATAGCGTGGATAACGGCTGCGACTGCAATCGGTTTGACGGTGCAATCCAATGCTATGGTTTTGCGCTGAAAGTTGCATACGATATTTACGGTGAAAGTGCACGATACTGGAAAAAAGACAAGGATATATCAACACTAAAGGCGGGAGATATTTGCCGGATCAACGGCGACGATGGAACAGGAAACAAAGGACACAGCATTATTATCATTAAAGTTGACGGCCAAAATGTATCTTACGGCGACTGCAATGGCACTGGAGTTTTTATAAATGGTAAAGAATCTCTTACGCCCGAAAGATCATGCCGTATCAATTGGAATCGTACTACAACGAAAACGGCACTTTTAGGAAAAATGAGCGGAACGGCTGATGGTGTTTCACATGCACCTTATGAAGCACCATGGATTCATTCTGATCCCACCCCCATCGGTCACGAAATGGATGAGTCAGAGGCTGCCGGACAGACAATCCCGGATGGCGTGTATCACATTATGTCCGCAGCAGATCAGCATTACGGACTAGCTGTCGGCGGAAGTGCAAATACGGCAAATGGCGCAAATGCGTTTATTTGGAATTTCGGAGAGCTTCAAGGCATCATTCCAACGGACACCTGGAAGGTTACATATTTGAATAACGGATTCTATCGCATTCAGCAAAATGGCGTAAATGTTTCACTTGATGTAAGCGGCGGCGATCAGCACCGCGGAACAAATGTGCAGGTCTATGAGAATCACGATGGCACACCGGAACAGTGGTCAATCAATAAAACCGCCCATGGATATACCATACAGTCAAGGCGCAGCTCCTATTTTCTTGATTTGGCAGACGGCGCAGCTGTAAACGAAAATAACATACAGGTTTGGGAGGGGAATGACTCAAAAGCGCAAAGCTGGTGCTTTGTTCCTTACAATCCCGAGCATACTGTAAAAGACGGAGTGTACAGAATACATAGTGAGATTGACGACGGGTTCGTTCTTGATGCTTCCGGCAATCTTGGCGAATATGCGGATGAGACGAATATCCAGGTATGGAACAGCACCGGTGACGATCTCTTTGTTCTCGAATATGCTGACAGCGGCTATTATCGCATCAAGGAACTGGCATCCGGTTTGTATGTTGATGTCTGGAATGGGAATGGAGGCGCAGATTATGCAAACTGGGGCACAAATATCCAGCTCTTCGGTAAAACCGATGCAAGAGGTCGGTTATGGTCAATCCAGAATATGCACGGCAGCACCTATACACTGATCAGTAAGCTGAATGGCTATGCGCTTGATCTGGAAGACGGTAAATGTGTAAATGGGCAGAATGTTTCGATGCATACACTTAATTCACCTACTGCCAGCCCTGCGCAGCGCTGGACGCTGGAACCCGTTACATTGCAGTCCATCAAAATCGCACAGAAGCCCGATAAGACCAACTATTTTATTGACGAAAAGCTGAACCCTGCGGGAATCATCGTAAATGCTGTGTATTCCGGCAATTATTCCTTCAAAATCGCAAAGGGTCTGACATACGACTATGATTTCAGTACAACCGGAGAAAAAACGGTCAAGGTATCTTATAAGATCAACGGAAAAACACTGACGGATTCTTTCAA
Organism: uncultured Clostridia bacterium; assembly: GCA_946535685.1. Classification (GTDB taxonomy): domain Bacteria; phylum Bacillota; class Clostridia; order Oscillospirales; family Ruminococcaceae; genus UBA3855. Next base: position 1,955 of record CAMNDR010000055.1, read on the forward strand.
GGTCACGGTCAGCGATATCGACTTCAAGGGCAGCGGCACAGAGGCTGATCCCTACCTGATCGAAAATAAATCCGACCTTGAAAAAATGCGCGACCTTGTCAACAGCGAGGACTACGCCCCCGCATTTAAATCCTGCTATTATTTGCAGACAGCGGATATTGACTTGGATAACGAAAAATGGACGCCGATCGGCAAGGCGTGGCTGAGCGGTGAACAGAGCGCCGCCCTGCGGTTCCTGGGACATTATGACGGCGGTCAGCACTGGATCCACGGCCTGAATGTGAATGAAACTACGAAATTCGTCGGACTGTTCGGCTGTGTGGCCTCCGGATCTGTGGAGAATCTCGCGGTTGACGGCAATGTTTCCGGCGCAGTTTATTCAGTCGGCGGAATCGTCGGTGAGATCCAGGACGGTACGGTCAGCGACTGCTGCTTCATCGGCAATGTAACAGGCAGCGTGGCTGTCGGCGGTGTTGCCGGTTATATCTGGCAGAAAGGCACCGTGAAAAACAGCTACCATATCGGCACAGTGAAAGCAGATGATGCACACAGTGCAGGCGGTGTTGTCGGCAGAATCCAGTCGAATGAGGTGCAGAGCGCCGTCTGCACCGTTGAGAACTGCTATCATGTCGGAAAAATGGATCCGGCACAAAGTCTTGCAAATACCATCGTCGGATATATTGACAGGGCAGCAACTGATGTCGGCCAGAAAATCCATCTGAAAAACTGCTACGGTTTATCCTCGGACGGCGCGCTGTGCGCAGGTGACAATCCCGACACAAACACCGCACAGGCAGTCAAGGAATCAGTCCTGAAGCTGATGGCTCCAACTCTGGGCGATTCCTTTGTGAAGAATTCCGACACCAAATATCTGGAAGGCTATCCGGTTTTCCCGTGGCAGACAAGGCTTGCGGGCGATGTCAATGCAGACGGTTCATTCAATATCGCCGATGCAGTTCTGATTCACAAATGGCTTGTAACGATTCCTGATGTCAAGCTTGCAAAATGGGAAGCAGGCGATATGAATGGGGACGGAGAGCTGAATGTCCGGGATCTGAGTCTGATGAAGCAGGCGCTTCTTAAACAGTAAGGGCACTCTGTCCGCACGAAAAATCAGACCAAAAGAACACCCCCGCAGTGGATGATTCTGCGGGGGTGTCAGCTTTTGTTCTATTTTGATCTCTCCGCTTCGGAGCCGGATGCTTTCTTTGAATTTTCCGCTGTATTGCGCTGATAGATCAGCATCAGTCCCCGGAGCAGCAGATGCTCGTCATGAATGATCTTCCGCCGGCAGAACGGGATGATGCGCGGTGCATTGCCGCCGGTCGCAACGACCGTACACGGCTGCCCCAGTTCCTCCTCAATGCGGGCGGTCACGCCGTCGATCGCGCAGGCGGTGCTGTATATGATCCCGCTTTTCAGGCAGTCAACGGTATTCGCCGCAATGAGCTTTTTCGGCGGCTCCAGTGAGATCTCCGGCAGCTGTGCGGCGCGTCCCGTAAGGGAATCCAGCGCAACGCGCACACCGGGAATGATGAGCCCGCCGATGAATGTTTTGTTTGCATCGACAACGGAGATCGTTGTCGCGGTGCCCATATCGACAGTGATGACCGGACAGGGATAATAATGCGATGCAGCAGCGGCATCTGCGACACGGTCACTGCCGAGCGCCGCGGGATTGTCCACATGGATCTTCAGGCCGGTCTTAACGCCTGCACCGAGGATCAGCGGCTCCTTTCCGGTCGTCCGGAGGATCGAGCTGCGGACGGTCTGCGTGACGGGCGGCACGACGGAAGAAATAATGCATCCGTCGAAATCCCGGAAGTCCATGCCGTTCAGTTCAAGGACAGTGCGGATCAGGACGATATATTCCAGATCGGTCGAGAGCCGTTCTGTTGACATCCGCTCCATGAAGATGATCCTGTCATCCTCAAAGCTGCTGACAACGATATTTGTATTGCCGATATCGACAGCGAGAACCATATTTTACGCTCCGTTGGATTTTTTCAGCGGGAGAATATGCGATGCATAGAGCGCGGTGCCGACGCCGCCGCTGACGATCGTGGAGACGATCATTTCGACAACGGCATTGAAGCCGACAAATGCGCAGATAAACAGGAATGTGCCGCTGAGCGTCTGTTCCTGACCGAATTTTTCATAGAGTCCCTGCACATATTCGGTTTTACCGAAGAGCAGGACGAGCGAGGTCATGAAGAAGGCCGTGTTGAGAAATGCGGAGCAGAAGCCCGTGATGAAGCTCGACGCTTTTCCGCCGATCTTATTTGTGAGCGCCTGATGCAGCAGGCCGATCAGCAGGCCGTCCAGCGCACGCGGAACAAACCGCTGTACGAATGCGAGGAACGGATTGATGTCGAACAGGATGGCACCCATGCCGCTCGGCACACCGATGCCGATGCACTGCAAAAAGCTCAGCAGGCCGAATACGGATCCCATGGCGAGGCCGCCTACAGGTCCGAGTGCGATCGCCGCGATCGCGACAGGGATGATGTTGAGCGTGATCGAGAGCGGCCCGATCGGAATGGTGCCGATCGGCGTGAATGAGAACAGCAGCAGGACTGCGGTCATCAGACCGAGGATCACGATCGCTTTGGTTTTGGTGTTTTTCATTTTTAAGATTCCTCCTTGTTGTTATCATTCCCCTTACGGGGATACAATACAGCAACATCATTATAGCGCAAAAAAAAGCAAATGTAAACAGTTTCCGGCAGATTCGTCAAAACTGCCGGATTCCCGCATCAAACCCAAATGCGATTTTATATATTCGGTCATGCAAAAGCATACCTGAGTGAATAGGGTGGGGGATGATTATAGGATAAAGAGACCTCCGCTTCACGGATGCTATTTTAGAATGGGGGCTTCTATCGCAGCTTTGGAAGGCGTTCCGGATAACGCACAGGTCACTGTTCAAAAGCCGCGAACAGCGGCGTGTGTTTGTGAAATTCAGTCTGTGAGCGTGACCGTGCCTTTAGCATAACGGCTGTCGGCACTGCCGACAAAAGCAGATGCGGGATCGCTCCCGCATCTGCTTTGTTTGCTATTCGGTTTCAGTGAAATCAGACACAGCCCTGTGCCTTCATAGCCTCTGCAACCTTCAGGAAGCCTGCGATGTTTGCACCTGCAACCAGGTCATCGCCGAGACCGTATGCGTTTGCAGCCTCGATGGAAGCCTTGAAGATGTTTGCCATGATGCCCTTCAGCTTTGCATCAACTTCTTCAGCAGTCCAGCTCAGACGCTCGCTGTTCTGGGACATTTCCAGACCGGAAACTGCAACGCCGCCTGCGTTGACAGCCTTGGACGGCGCAACGATGACGCCTGCTTCCTTCAGCAGAGCGATCGCCTCGTTGGTGGTCGGCATATTTGCGACCTCAACATAGTACTTCACGCCGTTTGCGATAATCTGCTTTGCTTCCTCAACGCCGACCTCGTTCTGCGTTGCGCACGGCATGAGGATATCAGCCTTGACGCCCCACGGCTTCTGGCCTGCGAAGAACTGTGCAGTCGGGAACTTGTCAGCATAGTCCTGTGCGCGGTTGCGGCAGGAAGCTCTCATCTCGAGCAGATAATCGACCTTCTCATCCGTGGAGATGCCGTCCGGATCATAGATGTAGCCGTCCGGACCGGAGATCGTGACGACCTTGCCGCCGAGCTCGTTGACCTTCTTGATGGTGCCCCATGCAACATTGCCGAAGCCGGAAACTGCGAAGGTCTTGCCCTTGATCTCATCCTTGAAGTAGTCGAGCATATTCTGGACATAGTAGACAGCGCCGTAGCCGGTTGCCTCCGGACGGATCAGGGAGCCGCCGTACGGAATGCCCTTACCGGTCAGAACGCCGGTGAACTCATTCTGGATTCTCTTGTACTGGCCGAACAGATAGCCGATCTCACGCGCACCGACACCGATGTCGCCTGCCGGAACGTCGAGGTTCGGGCCGATGTGACGGTAGAGCTCAGTCATGAAGCTCTGGCAGAAACGCATGACCTCTGCATCGGACTTGCCCTGCGGATCGAAGTCGGAACCGCCCTTGCCGCCGCCCATCGGGAGGGAGGTCAGGGAGTTCTTGAAGGTCTGCTCGAAGCCGAGGAACTTGATGATGCCGATGTAAACATTCTTTGCGAAGCGGAGACCGCCCTTGTACGGGCCGATCGCGGAGTTGAACTGGACGCGGAAGCCGCGGTTGACCTGCTGCTTGCCGTTGTCGTCGATCCACGGAACACGGAAGATGATCTGACGCTCCGGCTCGACCATGCGCTCGATCACGCCTGCCTCGACCAGATCAGGTCTCTTTTCAACAACCGGCTCCAGAGTGCTGAGCACTTCTGCGACGGTCTGGAGGAATTCCGGCTCGTTCGGGTTGCGCTTTTCAACCTGCTCGTAGACGGACTTGAGGTATGCATTCTTCAATTCCATTTTACAAATCTCCTTACAAAATAGCGTTTCGGACACAGTTTTGTCCTCTATCATTATACTGCATTTTGCACAGAATGAAAATGTTCTATTGTATCCTATATGATTCCGAAAATATCCTGAATTATAGCGGAATTCATTCGGATATTGCAAAAATACTGTCATATTATCACATTAGAAAATATGAATATTATATGAATATCGTTAAAAACAC
>CAMNDR010000056.1 GCA_946535685.1 uncultured Clostridia bacterium
GTCACCGTCACCCGCACGGACGGCAAGCCCGTCGGCACGGTGGAAAGCTTCCGCAAGCTCGGCGAGGACGACAGCTATTATGCCGTCTGGAGCACCGTTACCTCCAACGAATCCACCGTTACCGTTCCGGTGCTTCTGACACCCAAGAAGCCGTTCAGCGGCGAAGTACAGCTTGGCATCAGCATGCAGATCGCCGATGCCGACGGCAGCATTGTTCCGGCCGAGCAGATCAGCGAAGCGGCATTCGCACTGACGATCACGGAGCCCCGCTCCGTTGAGCTGAAGCTCCCGCCGATTCCGGCGCTTTCCCCCGGCGAGACATACCACTTCAATGCAGAGATGATCCTTTCCTCCGCTGAGGATTTCAAGGCGGTGAAATCCGGCGGCGCAGGCTTTTCCGATGCCTATTCGGTCACCTGGGAAACCGTGGTCTTTGACCAGGAAGGCCAGACCAGCTATCAGATCCCGTTCACGATCACACTCGGAGACAATGCAGAAGGCACCATCGAGGTGAATCTTGCTGAGAACATGTATCCGTTCATTTATAATGACGGCAACGGTATTGCCACCAAGGATATCATCACCGTAGATCCCCTGATGATCGCCGTCAAGGACGGTACAGAGGCATTTGATCCCGCAGCCGTAGAAGGCCTCGGCGATCTCAACGGTGATTCCACGGTCAATGCATCCGATGCGGCGATGATGCTCATTGCAGCCGCAAAGATCGGCGCAGGCAATGAATCCGGCCTGACACCTGCCCAGGAGAAGCAGGCAGACCTCAACGGCGACGGCATCGTCAACGCCAGCGATGCAGCACTCACACTGCAGTACGCTGCCATGATCGGCGCCGGCGGCGAGGGTACCCTTGCCGACTACCTCAAGGCACGCAAGTAATACCGCATATAACAAACCAGCCGCACCCTTTCACCGGGTGCGGCTGTTGCTATGTACGGAATCTCACGGCTGCGCAGATGTGCCCGTCTCCGTCGGAAACTCAAAATGCTCGACCGGCTGCAGCTCATTCATGGCGGCGTCCTCCTCACCGTAGGTGGAGAGCGTCACGGTGAGGATCTTGATATCCTCCTGCGGCGGGGTATAACCGCCGGTATGCTCTGCCTGCAAGGGCGCTGCGCAGATCTCATCAATGACATCCAGCCCCGCATAGGTCTGGCCGAACACGGCGACCTGCTGGGAGAAATTCGGCACACCGCCCCAGCTCAGGAAGGTATCTGCCAGCACGGCGCTGGCGGATGCTTCCCGGAACTCCTGCAGGAATTCCTCATCCGAAAAATCCACCGTACCGAGCAGCATGAAGCGGCTGCCGGTGTATTTTTCCTCCGTCTTGAACAGACGCTTGGTGAAGCTGGTATCCGTCGCCGTGGTCATGGAGCACAGCGCCCCCCTGAACGGCCAGAGATCCTGGTGCAGCTCCCGCGGGATCCGTTCCTGCGCCTCCGTGGCACCATCGGGCAGATCACCGAGCACATTTTTCGCACCGGCGGCAAAATAGACATCGTTCTTTGCCTCGAACACATAGGTATCATTATAATACCCCGTTTCTGCCAGATGCTGGAACTGTGCCACCGTCTGCGGTGCATATTCCGGATAGAGCACGCAGCGGATCTCGCCCTTGGTCGTGGTGATGACCGCCGTCGGCGCACCCTGCGGGATCTCCTCCGTCTGGACAAGTCGGAGGGTATCCGGATCAATATACGTATAGCCCTGATTCGAGATCATCACGATCAGGTAAAAGACGATAAAGCTGATGACGGCAGCTCCCATCAGGAACATGCCGAGGATGGAGAGGGTTTTTTTTCTATTTTGCATGGGGCACTTCCTTTGATTCGCATAAACGATAGTTGCAAAGCAGACAGCTTACAGCTTCTTGATCTCCACGCCCTGCCGTGTCTCACGGACGGCATAGCCGAGCTTGGCGATCTCGTCACGCAGGCGGTCAGCCTCCGCGAAATCCTTCGCCTTGCGGGCAGCAGCACGCTGCTCCACGAGGTCAAGCACCTCCTGCGGTACAGCATCCTCCTTGCGCTCATACAGCAGACCCAGCACGCCGGTCAGCTCGTTGAACACCGCAAGACCTGCTTCGAGCTGCTCCTTGGATACTGCCGCATCCGATGCCATGATGTTCAGCTCACGCACCAGCTCAAAGACTGCCGTCAGACCGTCCGCCGTGTTCAGATCATCCTCCAGTGCGGCGATGAAATCCGCTCTTGCCTTGTCAAATACAGCCTGTGCAGCGGGGTCGATGCTGCCGGACTTCGCATTGCCGATCGCCGCCGTCACCGTGTCACGGCACTGGTAGAGCCGGTCGAGCGATGCCTTGCAGGCTTCGAGCAGATCGGCCGTGTAATTCATCGGCGCACGGTACTGCGCCTGGATCATGAGATAACGGATGACCTCATAGCCGTACTGTGCGGCAACGTCACGGGTCAGGAAGAAATTGCCCAGGGATTTGGACATCTTCTTGTGATCCACATTGATATGGCCGTTGTGCATCCAGTAATGCGCAAACGGCACGCCGTTGGCAGCTTCGGACTGTGCGATCTCATTTTCATGATGCGGAAAGATCAGATCATGACCGCCGCAGTGCAGGTCGATCGTCTCGCCAAGCGTGTCCTTCGCCATGCACGAGCATTCGATATGCCAGCCGGGTCTGCCGGGGCCCCACGGGGAATCCCAGTGCTGCTCGTCAGTGCCGCAGCCCTTCCAGAGCGCAAAGTCGAGCGGATCTTCCTTGCTGTCATTGATATCCACACGGGCACCGGCGATCAGATCGTCCAGCGACTGGCCGGAGAGCTTGCCGTAGCCGGCGAACTTGCGGGTGCGGTAGTATACATCGCCGCCCGCCTGATAGGCAAAGCCCTTGTCCATGAGCGTCTGGATGAAGGCGATGATCTTTTCGATATACAGAGACACCTTCGGGTGAACCGTCGCAGGACGGACATTCAGCCCCTTTGCATCCTTTTCATATTCTGCAATGTATTTTTCAGAGGTCTCCTCCGGTGTCAGTCCCTCCTGTGCCGCCTGGCGGATGATCTTGTCGTTGACATCGGTGTAGTTCTGGACGAAGGTCACCTCATAGCCTCTGTACTCCAGAAAGCGGCGGAATACGTCAAAGACACAGATCGGGCGTGCATTGCCGATGTGGATGAAATTATAGACCGTCGGCCCGCAGACATACATGCGGACCTTGTTCGGTTCCATCGTCTTGAATTCCTCTTTTTTGCCGGTAAGGGTGTTGAAAACCTGCAGCATGGTACTACCTCCAATATAATGGTCAGGATTCACTGTTAAGGCAATACCGCACAGAGCTGGTGGTGCAGATGTGCAGCCAAGCCGTCAGGCGGGCTTTGTGCGGTGTTGCCTTAATACTATCTTATTATAGCGGATTCCTCTATATTTGTCAAGGTGTGTGTGGTGGTGCTGTGCGGTGCCGCCGCAGGCGGAGATCTTCAGGATCACATACAGTATCATTATCAGTATCACTATCACTAACAGTATCAGTATCATTATCAGTATCAGTATCAGTATCATGCAGCTTTTGGCTGCTTTTGCTGCCAAATGGCAGAAACCGGTGTACCGCTTCCGCAAATTGTGCAGAATCAGGCAAAGAACGCCGCGTATTTTGGCGAAAGTGCCAAAAATACAGAATCCACTTGACATCGGGATAAAAAGGTGGTACACTAAACTTAGCACTCAGGGAGTTGGAGTGCTAACACTTCAAAACAATGACTGCCAGAAAGGAGAGCGTATTCCTTTGAATGAGCGGAAGCTGAAGATCCTGGCGGCCGTGGTGGAGGAGTATGTGCGTACCGGTGAGCCGGTCGGCTCTAAGGTCATTGCCAATCTGCCGGAGATCGGCGTTTCCGCCGCAACTGTCCGGAATGATATGGCGATGCTTGAGCAGCTCGGCTTTCTTGAGCAGCCTCATACCTCTGCCGGCAGAATCCCGACGATCAGCGGATACCGGCTGTATATTGAAAAGATCATGAATCCCCCCGCTTTGCCGGAGGAAGAACGTGAACGGCTTGACCACATGCTGGCCGAGCAGGGCCCCATGACCGGGGAGCTGCTCATCCAGAATGCCACGACGGCGCTTGCAGAGCTGACACAGTGCGCTGCGGTCGTCTCAGACTTCTCCCCGAAATTCTCGGTGATCTCCAAGGTCGAGGTCATCCCGGCAGGCAAGCGTGTCTATGTGGTGCTGCTCATTACTTCGGGCGGAGCAATCAAGAATAAGGCATGCCGGCTGGAGTTCGATCTCACGAACGAGCAGCTCAGCATGTTCTCCGATTACCTCGCCAAGCACCTCGAGGGTGTTTCCGTGGCGGATCTGTCCGACGAACGGATGGCAGACCTGGCGGCGGCGATGGGCGCCTATATGATGACGATGGCACCGCTTGTGCAGGGCATCTGCGAGCTGTCAAGAGACCTGCAGCAGCATGCACTGACGTTCAGCGGTGAGAAGAACCTGTTCTCCTGCGAGGATCTGGATAAAATGGAGGTCGTGCGCTTCATCGAGCACAAGGAGGAGCTGGTAAGGCTCCTGGACGATTCCTTCAGCGGCATCCGGGTGATGTTCGGAAAGGACAGCGGGAGCTTTGTCATCGGCAATTCGAGCATGATCGTCTCGAAATACCGCAAGGGCGGCAAGAATGTCGGTTCCCTCGGTGTGATCGGCCCGATGCGGCTGGATTACGCAAAGGTGATACCGTATCTTGAATATTTCTCAGAGAAAATCACGGATCTGATCACTGCGGAAAGCGACGATGCGCCGCCGGCAGAACAGTCCGGAGAACAAGGAAAGGGGTGAGTCCCATGACAGAAGAAAAAGAGGAACTGCAGGAAGAACTGACAGAAGATGAGATCACAGAAGAAGCTGACGAGGACATCACAGATGAGGATGTGACCGAGGAAGAAACAGCAGAAGAAGAGGAAGAGGAAGAGGATGCGGACGATGCACTCGAGCAGGAGCGGGAACGCTATCTGCGGCTGTTCGCTGAATTTGACAATTTCCGCAAGCGTACCGCCAAGGAAAAGCAGGAGGCCTACGGTGATGCGACCGCACGCTGTATCGGCGATCTGCTCCCGGTGGTGGACAATTTCGAGCGTGCAGTGGATGCGCCGTGTACGGATGAGCAGTATCATTCCGGCATGGTCATGATCCTGACACAGCTCCGGAATTTCCTGGAAAAGGCAGGCGTGACGGAGATCGAAGCGCTGGGCGCTGCGTTCGACCCGAATATCCACAACGCCATCAAGCAGACGGAGGCTACCGAGGAATTCCCGGAAAACACCGTTTCCGAAGTCTTCCAGAAGGGCTACATGCTCAAGGATCGCCTGATCCGTCCGGCGATGGTGGCGGTCGCTAATTAGCGGTGAAATAAACACTGAGCCCGACAATTCCCGAAGCACTGCAGAATGCATGCAGCGCTTCCTGAAACAAAGATAAACATGGAAAGGATGAACTATCATGAGCAAAATTATCGGTATTGACCTGGGTACAACCAATTCCTGCGTAGCCGTTGTAGAAGGCGGTAATGCAGTTGTCATCACCAACGCAGAGGGCGCAAGAACCACGCCGTCTGTTGTGGCATTCTCCAAGACCGGCGAGCGTCTGGTCGGCAAGGTCGCCAAGAACCAGGCGATCACCAACCCCGACAGAACCATCAGCTCCATCAAGCGCCATATGGGCAGCAGCTATAAGGTAGACATCGACGGCAAGAAGTTCACTCCGCAGGAAATCTCCGCAATGATCCTGCAGAAGCTGAAGGCTGATGCGGAGGCTTACCTCGGCGAGACCGTCAATGAGGCAGTTATCACCGTTCCGGCATACTTCACCGATGCACAGCGTCAGGCAACCAAGGATGCCGGCCAGATTGCAGGCCTCGTGGTAAAGCGTATCATCAACGAGCCGACGGCAGCAGCGCTGTCCTACGGTATCGACAAGGAAGAAGACCAGAAGGTCATGGTCTATGACCTCGGCGGCGGTACCTTCGATGTCTCCATCATCGAGATGGGCGAGGGCTATCAGCAGGTAATTGCTACCGCAGGCAACAACCACCTCGGCGGCGATGATTTCGACCAGCGCATCATCAACTGGATGGTCGATGAGTTCCGCAAGGATACCGGCATCGACCTGTCCACCGACAAGATGGTGATGCAGCGTCTGAAGGATGCAGCCGAGAAGGCAAAGATCGAGCTGAGCTCCACCCCGACTGCCAACATCAATCTGCCGTTCATCACCGCAGATGCTTCCGGCCCGAAGCACCTCGACATGACCTTGTCTCAGGCAAAGTTCAACGAGCTGACCGCAGACCTCGTACAGGCTACGATGGGCCCGGTTCGTCAGGCTCTTGAGGATTCCGGCATGAGCGCAACCGAGCTCGACAAGGTGCTCATGGTCGGCGGTTCTTCCAGAATCCCCGCTGTACAGGAAGCTGTCAAGAAGCTCATCGGCAAGGATCCGTTCAAGGGCATCAACCCGGATGAATGCGTGGCACTCGGTGCCGCACTGCAGG
>CAMNDR010000057.1 GCA_946535685.1 uncultured Clostridia bacterium
ACATACAAGAAAATTTGTAAACAGTTTCTTGCTGTTATTTTCAAAAACGAGCATTATGCACAATAATACTACTGATTCCATGTGCAATATAACAAATAACTGCACAAATAATTGCCATGTGCTCGTTTTTGTGTTATAATAGTATCATGGATCTGAAACTTGGATTTCGATTTTTGTATATTCATGATATATAGAGGAGGAAACAGCGTGGAGCAGCAGAATGATCTACAGGAGGAGCTGCAGGTCGTCTATGTACCGATCTATCAGAAGCGGCTCGGAGAGCTTCTCAGGAACGCCAAGGGTGAAAAGAGGACGATGGCGGAATTTGCGCAGGAATGCGGCGTCAGCCCGACGACGTTCTCACGGATCGTCAACGGCGCAATTGCCAAGCCGCTGGAAAAGGAGCTGATCGCGAAAATCGCAGAACATGCCGATCCGGCATCCTGGGTCACGTTCGAGCAGCTCATGCGTGCCAACGGCTGGGTGCCGGCATCCGACGATACACCTCGCCGCAGAAAAGTCAAAGCGCAAAACGAGGAGAGCCGCGAACGACGCGACCAGATCAAGAGCATCATAATGCAGGAGCTGTTTGCAAGGGGCTATACCATCGGCCCGATCATGGGGACGCCGTTTGAGCAGCTCGATCCCACGCTGCAAAGGAGCCGGTTCCGGTTTTACACCAGAATCCGGTTCGGGCTGCGCGTGATGGGATTTGAGCCGGAATTCTGGCATTTTTCGACAAACATCTTTACCGGGGAGGAATTCCGGGGAACCGAACAGTATGAAAATGAGGTGCGGCAGGAGGCTTTCTATCTGCTGGAGCTGCATGAGGATGCGTTCCTGCGGGACATGTGGGAGCCGGAGGCTTTTGCCAACAGTCTGTATTCGATTGTGATGGTCAACAGGGACGTATTCGAGGCGTTCAGCCGCCTGCTGGAGGGTGTGCCGTTCAACAGCAGCTTCTCTCTGATTCTGGTGGATTTGCAGCAGCAGACCGTGGTCGAGGAGAGGATGCTCCCTGCCCGCAACAGCCTGCCTCTGACAAGCCTGTTTGATGTACCCCGGCAGGAGTCGGCGTATCCCTCGGAGCAGGAACTGCTGTCATGACGCTTTGATCATCATATTTAAAAAAGAAGCAGCGCCGGGATTGCCATCCCGGCGCTGCTGCGTAACTGTTGTAGAATTGTCCTTCTGGGGAATTTGTTTCTGTTGGTTGGGTCAGCCCCACACCCCTATCATCTCCCCCGAATCATTCGTTCTCTCCCACGGACACAAAAAGCACCAATGCAGCGGACTGCATTGGTGCCTCTCATCTGGCTTTACATATGGCTCCGGAATGCCGGGCGATGGAACAAATGTCCTCTGCGGCGTCCGGCGGGATACGCCGCCTGATTCTGCTCCCTTGCGAAGATGCTGTAATACGCCGCGGCATTCATCAGCAGCGCACCAACCCATGCGCAGGCCTCGGCGATCGCTGTCGCACGGAAGCCGAAGCTGTCGATCAGCAGCGAAATTGCACCAACACGGAGCACCATCTCCAGAATGCCGGAGATCATCGGGACCGTCGGGAAGCCCATGCCCTGCACGGCGCTGCGGTAGACAAACAGCATATCGACCGCAAACAGCATCATGCCGCAGATCGGCAGGAACTGCGCCGCATAGGTGATCTGCTCCGCGCCCTGCAAAAATACCGCTGCAAGCTGCCGCGGCAGGCAGACCATCACGGTGCCGAGCACCGCATAGGAGATCCCGGCGATGCACAGACAGACGCGCAGCCCCTCCCGGATGCGGTCAAAGCGCTTTGCACCGTAGTTCTGGCCGGTGAATGCGGATACTGTATACCCCGCAGTGCAGGCCGGCTGCATGAACATGTTGATGTACCTGCTGCAAACCGAATAGGCCGAGGTGAACGCAACGCCCAGACCGTTGACATAATACTGCACCACCATGCAGCCGATGGCCGTGATCGAATTCATCAGTGCCATCGGGATGCCGTTCTGCAGGAGCCTGCCATACAGCCGGAGCTCCTGCTTTCTGTCCGCACGCTCCATGTGCAGGATCTGTATGCCGCAGAGCTTCCGGATGCAGACCGCCGCAGAGACGATCTGCGAAAGAATCGTTGCCGCCGCAGCGCCCCGGACGCCGCTGTGCAGCACGAAGATAAACAGGCAGTCCAGCAGAATGTTGAGCACCGAGGACAGCACAATCGCCCTGAGCGGTGTGCGGCTGTCGCCCAGTGAGCGGAGGATGCCGGCGCTCATGTTGTAGGCGATCGTCGCGGGCAGTCCGCCGAAGATGATGCTGCCATAGAGCAGGCTGTCCGGCAGAATCACCGGATCCGTCTGCAGCAGAAGCAGCACGGGCCGCAGGAAAACCAGGCTCAGCGCCGTCAGGAGCGCTGTGATGACCAGTGAAAGCCGGATCATCGACACCAGCGTCTGCCGGAGCTTCGGATAGTTCCTCTCGCCGAAATGCTGTGCAATGAGCACGCAGAAGCCGTTCGCAAGCCCCATCGAAAATCCGACAATCAGGAAACAGAGCGAGGACATATTGCCGACCGCAGCCAGTGCATCATCGCCGAGTCCCCTGCCGACGATCACGGTATCTGCAAAGGAATAGAACTGCTGGAGCAAAGCCGTTGCCAGCATCGGGAAATAAAAGCGCAGGATCACGCTGCTGATCTTGCCCTGTGTGAAATCAGTCGTCGCCGCCATACCGGTGTCCCCTCTCTCTTTTGGATCACGGCTTTCCCGTGGTCTCTTACCGATAGTATACTCTGGAAGCGGTTTGGGTCCTATCAATTCTATTGACTTTTTGTCAAAAATATGATATATTCAAAGAGAGAGGGGGCGGGGCCATGAATACCAACCGCGAACTGAATTACCGCCTGTTCGTGCAGCTTGAGGAGGACTTCCAGCGCACGGAGATCCAGAGCGAATTCTCCCGCTACGACGACATCCGCAGCGGCAGCGTGGAAAAAGTGCGTGCGAATTTCGAGGACATCCGCACGCATTACTATGAGGGAAAGGGCGTGCTTTCCGACAATCTGCTCCGGAACACGCAGTACCATTTTGCGATCGGCACGGGCATCATCGCCAGAGTCTGCATCGACGGCGGCATGAGCCACAATGTCGCCTACACGCTGGCCGACATCTATATGCGGCGCTGCGACCGGTGTACAGAGCCGGAGGCGGTCATTGATCTGACCGGCGAGATGATGGTGGACTATGCCGAGCGGATGCGCGAAATTCACATGGCGGGGAGCGTTTCCCTGCATGTGCGCCGGACGGTGGACTACATTTACAATCACCTCGGCGAGCATCTGACGCTCGAAATGGCGGCGGCGCATGAAAAGCTCAACCCCAGCTATCTCTCCCGGCTCTTTGCAGCGGAAATGCACATCACCGTCAAGGCCTACATCCTGAAGGCCAAGATCACGACCGCGCAGAACATTCTGGTCTTTTCGGATTTCCCCATCTCCGAGATCGCCGTCTCACTCGGCTTTTCCTCGCAGAGTGCATTCTCGGCAGCCTTCCGCAAGATCAACGGCATGACCCCGATGCAGTACCGGAACCGCTACCGCGTGGAGTCCTCGCTGCATTTCCAGGGGCTGCGCTGAAAGCGGGACCGACACATCTGTGCTTCTCTCGTACGGATGATGATACCATATTTTGCGTCCGATTTCATTACTGTTTTCTATGACAGCAGACTACTTTGGTGATTTTTGCGCTTGAAAAGCAGTTCCACTTGTGCTATAATAGCTGATGGATGAAAGAACAAACGGAGTGTGATCCATGAAAAAATCATATATTCCGCTGCTTTGTGCGATGCTGCTGATCGGCGGCATGGTCGGTGCAGCGGATCTTTTCGGGAACAGCGAAATCATTTTCCCGGAGATCGCAGCCATTGCAACCGGTGCGCTGCTGACGCCGAGGCTGGCGTGGCGCACGGATGCTCTGCATACCTTCGGGGCGATTGTGATCTGTGCTGCGCTCGGACTCGGCATTGTCCTGTGGATGCCGGGAGCAGTCTGGCTGCAAATGAGCATTGCCTATCTGCTGGCATCGGTGCTCTTTCTGCTGTCCCGCACCAGCTTTGCGCCGATGCTCTCGGCGGCTGTCCTGCCTGTGTTGTTGCAGACCAGGTCTGTTGTCTACCTGATCGCCGCCTGCACGCTGACCGCCGGGATTCTGTGTGTCCGCCGGATTCTGGTCGGATGCGGGATATTGCCGGAAGCAGCATTTGAGAAGATGCCGAAGCCGGATAAAGATGCCATCTTTCAGGCGGTAATCCGCTGGCTGATCGCAAGTGCGCTCATCGTCACAGCGCTGCACTGCAATATTCGTTTTACAGCAGCACCGCCGCTCCTCGTGGCATTCACGGAATTCTGGAAGCCGGAAG
Source organism: uncultured Clostridia bacterium (assembly GCA_946535685.1). Taxonomy (GTDB): domain Bacteria; phylum Bacillota; class Clostridia; order Oscillospirales; family Ruminococcaceae; genus UBA3855. Next base: position 4,402 of record CAMNDR010000057.1, read on the forward strand.
CTGTCTCCCGCAAGCGACCGTTTGCGGTGATTGCACTGGTCACACTTTGCGCAGTCTGCGGCGCCGGGATGCGTTACCTGCTTTGTGAATGGCTTGGCGTTCCGGCATTTGTTGCCGCCATGCTGACCATTCCGGCAGTGTACAGCATCATGCAGCTCATCGGGTTGATGCTCCCTCCGGCGGCAGCAATCGCCATACTCGCCTATCTGATCCCCGCGGATGCGCTGGTGGTGTTCCCGTTACAAATACTGCCTGGCATTTCCGTTCTGGTCGGCGCATCCTATCTGTACAGAGAACAGGCGGCTCAGGTCATGCGCCGAACCGGAAGACGGCTGGTTCACGCATTGCATAAATAATAATCCCCTTCGACAGGAACGCCCGCCGTATGGTTTTTACAGCGGACGTTCTGATCTATTCCTGCTCCAGAATTCAACCAGGCCTGCCAACTCTTCCGGTGTGGAAATCTCGAAAGAGGTCTCTTCTTCATCATACCAAGAAGTATCGGCAGTTCCGTCCCAGATGTGCGACACTGCAGCATCCGCTGCGCAAACTGGCAGTTCAGCCTGAATAGCATCAAACGGCATACTGCTGATTGGTGCCGAGAGCAGCATTGCTGCTGATAAGACGATAGATGTTAGTTTTTTCATAGTGATCCTCCCTTTCACGTTAATTGCTTAAATATCACTGCAAGCAGGAAGAGAAGTCCATTATTCTCTACCCCCTCCGAATGATCTTTCATGCCACAAGTGCAATTCTCCTTGAATCGATTACTGATCTCGGACGAACTGCCCCTTTAGTTGACATTTTTATAATCTTCCATGACTATGAACCCTCTTTTGATGGTATAATAATAGCACAAGCAAATTAGTATCGCAAATTTAATTCATTAAAGAAAGCAGTCATAGATTCATCGAAAAATCGGCGTTTATATAAAACACTTGACAAGGAATCTGACGGCACAAGAAATTTAAAACACAGGTGCAAGTAGTGCCATGCACTTTATTTTCCGCTCCATTGAAGAATGCACATATAGTGATAATGTGGTCGTTACCGAAGAATGCCCCAGGATTTCAGAGAGCGTGCGAACATCAAAGCCAGCATGAACACAATTTGTGGCAAACATATGCCGGAGACTATGGTAATTGGTTGACGGCAATCCAGCTTTTTTAAGCAACACTTTGAAACGATGCTGCAAGGTTCGAGGTTCAATTGCGTTTTTGTTGCCTGACAGGATAAAGCAGGCAGGGTCATTTCTGTTTTTTTGTAAAGCGTCGATTAAGAATAATGGAATAGGGATTATACGGCGTGATGCCTTACTTTTGGGAGAATCGATCAGTATTCTCGTTCCATCCCCAGAATGAACCCTCTGCACTGTTCGCTTTACTGAAAGAACACATTTTTCAAAATCAACGTCCTCCCACTTTAAGCCGCAAGCCTCTCCTATACGTAATCCCATATGCAAACTCAGTAAGATACACAATGTTGTTGGATTTAAATGTGTCATCAAAAAGCGTGAGAATTGAGTCTGCTGCTTTTGAGAAAACAGGAACAGTTCTGTTGGTTTATTTTGGGGAAGAATAATATTCTCAATTTGATTGCGATATCCATGAATGCGCATCATATATTTTGCCATTGATTTTAATAAAATCACGATATCAGCTACATACTTCGCAGACAAACCGCTTTCAAGTTTAGTTCTAATGAATTCATGAACTTGATCAGGTGTCAATAGGTCATAGGCTATTTTTCCAAATGCAGGCAAGATGTGTTTGTCAGCCTTCATGCGATAATTCGAATATGTGGAGGCTTTTACACTTAACCGAACTGCAGCAAGCCACTCCTCAAGAAGTGTTTTGACCGTCAGGTTACCTGAAGAATGAAATGTTGTCGGTGCCGTTTTCAAATGGATAAGTGCCAATTTGACATCCTGATAGCTGTGACCATAGATTGAATGATATCTGGGTTTCCCATCCTCACGAAATCCCACACGATACCTACCTTCCCAACGGCCATCTTTACGCTTATAAATGTTTTCTCCTCTTTTTGGCATTTTATCTCCTCCTGACCAAGATATTGACGGCTAATAATTATTAAATGTACAGCGTTTTTACCAAAT
>CAMNDR010000058.1 GCA_946535685.1 uncultured Clostridia bacterium
TTTCCAGCACCCATTTATAGGCCTGGAGCACATCATCATAATAGTCATCCTCCAGCTCCGGATGCTCGTCAAACACCGCAAGCAGCTCCGGGAACCGGATGACGGCCTTGTAGCTGTCATCGTGGAAAATGGATTCCTCGACATATTCATAACGGAAATAAATCCTCCAGTTATGGGCATTTTCCGAATCAGCTTCCGTGATGGCTGCATTGAGCGCATCAAGGCGTGCCTTTCCGTGGTCAAGATTGTGGATCGTCTGGATATGGTGTTCGGCTGAAAACATGTGTATCCCTCCTCAGTATAATGATCTGTGTGTATTCAGAGCCTTCCGGTAACTGCCCTGACCGCCCTGCAGTATGCAGCAGGATGATTGATCGAAAACGCCCCGTGATACAGCCCTTTCAGCGCTGTCAGCGTGCTTCCCGGAATGGCAGCGTGGATCCGTTCGGCGGATCTCCGGATGCCCCGGTTCTCCCTCTCCCCGTAATAGATATGGACATCGGCAGAACACGCCCGGATCGCGGCTTTGAGCTGGTAGGAAGTGTTTGCCTTCAGAAAAGCGATCATGTCCTGTCTGGAAACCGCACAGGTATCACGGTAATAGGCATCAAACAGGTCGTCTCTGATCTTTAGCTGACGAAACTGCATCCTGGCAAACCATTTCTGCCGGATCAGCGGATAGCTGCATCCGAAGGCCGGTGCGATCAGCGCATGGGTAAGCGGTGATGGGATCACCATGGCACTTTCGATCATCGCATGACGGCAGACAGCCCCATCCTGCGCCAGCATTTCAAGCAAGATCTGTCCGCCGAGCGACAAGCCGCAGATACAGCACACTTCACCGCCCAGATGCTTCCGGATGAATGCCACGATCCCGCTCGCATTCTCCTCGATGGATGTAAATTGTCTGTCACTTCCCGCATGGCCGTCCAGAAACGGCACTATGATATGATAGTCCTCTTTCAGCAGCGCCGCTTCTGCACGGTAATTCCACCATGACAAACCGCCGCCGTGCAGCAGGAGCAGCGTTTCTGCATTCTCCCTGCCAAATTCCCGGTACTTCATCGTCACACCTTCCGGTCATATCCGGCGGCAAATCCGGATCAGAACTGCACCAGCCGGAGCATCTGCTGGTAATCATCCGTGCCGTTGCGGGCATCGAATTTCTGCACGCTCGCTTCCGCTTCCTTTGCGAACCACGCAGCAGTCTCCGCCGGTGTCTGTGCATTCTGCTCCCAGCAGAAATTCTCCGGGAATGCGCCGTCTTTGGCAAACCGTGCCGTCAGATGCGCCGCACCGATCAGGAACAGCATCCGCAGCCAGGGATTCTTGGAAGCTGCAAACACCGGATAATTCCGGTTAAAGAGCGCCGCTCCGTGCGCCGGATCCGTCACCGCTGCCAGCGACAGCAGCGTCCCGATCACATCAAGATAATACGGATCGCCGTTGACACGGTGCTCGGTCATGCGGGCATAGCGGCTGGCCTCGTCGTAATTCCCCCTGGAAAGATAGTACCGGATAAAATCATGATAGGTCGCATGCGGCAGAGAATTGGAGGTCAGCTTTCCGGAAAAGATGGGCTCAGCCGCTTTCAGCGCCTTCTCCTCATCATCCACGGACAGATAAAACTGCACCTGCTGGTCATGATACAGCGCCTTCCCGTCCGAGATCGAATCGAGCGGCGCATCCAGAAAGCGGTAGAAGCACGCCGCTGCAATGCCCCTGTCCACATGCATATAGAACAGGCTGCGCTTCATGTAGTAGATGCTCAGGCTGCAGCCCTGTTCGATCAGGCGGCGCTTGAACAGCCGGAAATAGCTGTCGATCTCCTCACGGGAGACCTGCGGGAATTCCGGCGCTGCCTCCACGATCCACTTGAAAGCGATGAGCATGGAGCGGCGGATCCGTCCGTTCTCCTGCAGTGTCGGATATTTGTCATAAATGGACAGCATCTCCGGGAAAATGATCATCGCATAGTACCGGTCGCCGCAGAAGATCGACTCCTCCAGATAGTCATAGCGGAACCAGAACATCCAGGGAATATCCTGCTGCTGGTCAGCCTCATGGATCGCATCCCTGATCGCCGTCAGACGAGGCACACCTCTGTCCAGCGTGGAAAAGGTGCTCTCGATCTGTTCAAAACTCGGCATTTGTATCCCTCCTTTATCCGCAGGCAGATGCCTGCATCCCCTAATACCTTTTACTGGTGCTGGCGCACCGGGGAGCGCCCACCCCCAACCGGGAGGGGGCTATAGTTCGCAGGGGCTTCGCCCCTGCACCCCCTTGTGCTTTTCGGCAAAGAACAGTTTTGCCTGCTTCCCCTTGCTGCCTCATGGCATCACGTTTCCTCCATCGTTCCCCATTCGATCAGATGGATCAGATTGTCATTGAGCAGCGCCATTTCGCCGCCCTGCATCGGAAAGCGTCCGGTCAGCAGCGCCTGCACATACAGAATCTCCAGGCAGACCCGCACCCGTTCCTGATCCCGAAGCCCTGCCAGACGCTGGATCAGCGGATTGCGCCAGTTGATGAACAGCGTTGAGCGGCTGTCCCGGATCTCCTCTGCAAAAGCGCTGAGCATGGACGAAAACAGCGAATCTGCCTGTTCTTTGGAGCGGTTGATCTCCCGCAGCGTCTCCGCCTTTTCATCGAGCAGATAGAACACCGGCACCTGTTCGGGTGAGAACGACTTGAGCTCGGCATCGCAGCCGAATTCCCGGAAGCAGTCCTTCGCCGTCTGCACGAGCTTTGCTGCAGCGACCTGTGCCTCCGTGCCGGGTTCTTCAAGGAAATCCTCGAAGGCCACAGCTTCAAGCGGATAGAGGATCAGCGATTCGTCATATTCCTGCAGCATCCGCAGCAGCGCCGTATCATAGACATAGCAGGCGTTGACCAGAAGCTGATCCTGCGCCAGCATGAGCGACGAGGTACGGTGGAACTGGTTGATGTCATTCGTAAAGCTCACAGCATCCCGCCGTGTCAGCAGCTCCTTGCCGCTGAGCTCGCCCATATTCGTCTCAAACCGCAGAAACGGGATGAATGTCCGGAAGAACACCTCATCCTCGCACGCCATGGACTTGATCGCCATGAAGTGGATATGCACCATTTCTTCAAGCAGCGCCGGATTCCGCTGTGACAGGCCGATGAGGTACTCGGAAATGCAGGCGCTCAGCTCCTCTCTTGCCTGTGCAAGAAGATCATCCTCGTAGAAGCTCTCACGGGAAGCGGTCGGACGGAGCTTTTCGGTATTCAGGAAGCACCGCAGGAAGCTCGACCATTTCGGCAGGATGGCATCGCCGTCCTCGGTCAGGAGCATGTTTTTCAGATAGATCCGGTGCTTGGTCTTGGCATAGAGCGACACCGCATGCGGCAGGATATATGCCACGCCGCTGAACAGCCCGGACTTGGATTCCAGCGGGATATAGCCTAAAAAGTCGGTATCAAAGATCTGCTTTCCGAGCGCCATGACGCTGTTTTTCGCCCCGGATGCCGGCACCATCTCATTGATGCGGTAGGCAGCATCCCCGCTCTGCATCATCACCGGGAACGGCAGCGGCAGGCCGTAATAGCGGACAAGCTCGCAGATGCGCTCCTCCCGGAAATACTGCTCGCAGCCTTTTTTCGCCCGGATATGGATCTCTGTGCCGGTCTCCACGGATTCCGGCGGAATGGGCGAGATGCGGTAGGTACCGTCCGGCTTTCCCTCAAATTCCCAGGCATGCGCCGGATCCTTGACAGAGCGTGTGCGGAGCATGATCTCATCCGTCACCATGAAGCAGGAGAGCATGCCGATGCCGAATCTGCCGATGTAGTCCTCAAGAATGCGCCCGGTCTGCAGGTCACGCTTGGAGGACTGGCCGATGACTGCTAAAAACTGATGGATCTCGGCTTCTGTAAGGCCTGTGCCGTTGTCGGTGAAGGTCAGCTCCTGCTCCGGAATGACGGTGATCGTGATGCGTCCGTCCGCAAAGCCCGGATCGCTGAGTCTTCTGCCGCTGATGGCATCCGTGCCGTTCTGCAGCAGTTCCCGGATAAAGACATCCGGACTGCTGTAGAGGTGATTGGCGAGAATGTCGATCATGCCGCCGAGGTTGACTTTAAATACAAAAGGTTCTGACAAGCTCTCCCCTTCTTTCGTTGTTCAATACTTAATTCTATCATACCATAAAACAAACAGAATTGCAAGCATTTCTGCAAAAAAGATCAGAAGTATCTCAAGAAGCCCCCTTCTCCGGTAGAAAACCCGGAGAAGGGGGCAGACGCCATTATAAATAATCAATATCCATTGCGATGCGGAACGTATACGCCGGATAGGCCGCCCGTACTTCCCGGCAGATCTTCTCGTAGATCTCCTCACGGTCCTCGCGTGCATAGTCGATCACGACATCGAAGCTGACGGTCTGTTCCGCTTCATCCAGATGAAATCCGTGCATCTGCAGCATGCCGTCCTCCGCCATGACCATGCGTGTCAGGGCGCTGCGCAGCTCCCTGGCCGCATCATCGGTTGTATTCATGGCATAGATGCCGATGCCCGTCAGGTATATGCCATGCTCCTGGTACACCAGATCAACCAGCCGCCGCTGCATCTGGTCGATCTCCTCCGCCGTCATGGTGTCCGCCACCTCCACATGCACAGAGCCCACAAAGCTGTCCGGCCCGTAGCTGTGCAGGATCAGATCATAGGCACCGTGGACAGCCTCTTCCCTGCAGATGGTCTGCCGGATGGATCTGATCAGCTCCGGATCCGGGCGCTTGCCGAGCATTTCATCCGTGGTTTCGAGCAGCATTTCAAAGCCCGCCTTGACGATGACAATGGAGATCAGCAGGCCGACCACAGCCTCCAGGCTGATGCCGGTGAACTTCGCCAGCAGTCCGCATGCGAGCGTTGAAGCGGACAGCACCGCATCAAACGACGCATCCGAGCCGGATGCCGTGAGCGCGGCGGAATTGTACTTCGCACCGACCTTCGAGGTGTAGAGCCCCAGCACGATCTTGACGGCAACGGCTGCCGCGATGATCCCGAATGAGAGCCAGCTATAGGCGGTCTCCTCCGGTGCAAACAGCTTCTTGACGGACTCCACGCCTGCGGTGATGCCGGCATAGAGCACGATGGCCGCCACGACCATGGCGGTGAGGTATTCGATCCGCCCATAGCCGAGCGGATGCTTCTTGTCCGGCTTCTTCCCTGCCAGCTTTGTCCCGATGATGGTCACGACCGAGGACAGCACATCGCTGGCATTGTTGACCGCATCGAGCGTGATGGCGATCGAATGCGTCAGCAGCCCGATCACCGCCTTGAGCGCTGCCAGCAGCAGATTGGCGCCGATGCCGATGAGACTTGTACGGATAATGACCTTATCCCGTGATTCCTGTTCCTGCATAAAGGTTCTCCCTTCGCTTCGTTTGTTAGCTTCAGTGATTCCTTGGTTCTATTATACAACGGCCAGGGCATCCTGTCAACAGTTCATTCCGCACACCGCCCCCTATCCGCCCTGCTTCCGGAATTCCGAGGGTGACATTCCGGTCTTGTCCCGGAACTGCCGCATGAAATGCGTGGCATTCTGGTAGCCGCAGGATGCCGCGACCTCCTGGATGCGCAGATCCGTCGTGTTCAGGAGCTGTTTTGCCCTGGTGATCCTCGCCTCGATCAGATCGTCCATGTAACTGATGCCGAACTGCTCTTTATAGAGCTTCTGCACATAGCTCCTGCTGATATTCAGCCGCTTTGCAAGCTCCGCAAGATTCCAGCCGAGCTCCGGCGCCTTGTGGATCTCCCGCCGGAGTTTTCTGAGCTGACCGATGCCGGTAAAGCCCTTTTCCTGCGGCTTGCTGATGAGACTGTCCCAGAGCGCCGACACGCAGTCCCCTGCCGGCGCTGTCACCCTCCCGCAGACATAATACGGCTCCGGCAGAAATGCCGCCGCAGAGGCCTCCTGCATCTTCCGGATCAGCACCTCAAGCTGCAGGCTCATCTCCTCTGCCGTCCGCTCCGGCGGATCCTCCCTCTCCAGCGGAAACACCACCGCAAAGGTCCGTTTATCCAGCCTGGCCGTCTGCAGCTCACGGCCGGAAAGCATCCGGATCGCATTTGCCAGCAGCAGCTCTGACTGCAGAACGGTATCCGGCAACCGGCTCTGCTGCTTGCCGTTGGGTGCTGCCGTGAGCCGCGCAATGGTCACCAGCATCAGGCCGAATTTTCCTGCCTCCTGTTTTTCCAGATAGAGCAGCAAGCCTTTTTTGCTCAGCATATCGGTCATTTTGTCATACAGGGAGGCCTCCTCGATCTTCTGCTGCAGATATTCTGCATACCGCTTCTGGCGCAGCATCCGCAGGCCGTTTGCCACGGCGCTGAGCACATTGAACAGCATGACTGAAACCGTAAAATCCGACGCCTTTGCATATTCCAGGACACAATAGCCGAACACCTGCGAGGAAGCATGCAGCGGGAGCACAAACAGCAGTGCCGGTGCATGCGGCTGTGAAAGCATGGGGACAGTCTCCGCCGTCCGGAAC
>CAMNDR010000059.1 GCA_946535685.1 uncultured Clostridia bacterium
GAGTGCGTCTAACGGTGATGGCATCAACGGCAAAAACGTCCGCCTGAAGGACATCAATGAGCTGTTCATGGATACCGGTCTTGGCCGTGACGGCTATTCCATCATCGGCCAGGGACGCATTGCCGAGATCGTGGGACAGAAATCCAATGAACGCCGTGAGATCTTCGAGGAAGCGGCGGGCATTTCCAAATTCCGCTACCGCAAGACGGAAGCCGAGCGCAAGCTCCAGCAGGCGCAGGACAATATGGATCGTCTGAGCGACATTGTCGGGGAGCTCGAAAGCCGTGTCGGCCCGCTGAAGCATCAGGCGGAAAAGGCCGAGAAATTCCTCGTGCTGGCACAGGAGCAGAAAACGCTTGAGATCTCCGTCTGGGTCGAGCAGCTCGCCGCTCTGCAGAAACGGCTGCAGGAGCTGGACGAAAAGCTCCTCGTCGCCAAAGCCAATTATGAGGAGACCGAGCGCCAGATCGAGACCGAGGAAGCACGCATCCAGGAGGGCTACAGGCTCATGCAGACCTGCTCCGTGGAAGCGGAAGAAGCACGCAGTGCCGTACGGGAGCTGCGGGATGCGGCAGCGCAGGCAAGGGCGGACATCGCTGTCTGGAACAACGATATCGTCCACAGCGAGGAGGCGCTCAAGCTCTCTCAGACCCGCCATGCGCAGGAAATTGCGGAGCAGGACCGGCTGATCTCCCGCCTGGAGGAAGCCGAGCAGAACGCTGATGCCATGTGCAGGGCGCTGCAGGAGACTGAGCAGGCGCTCGATGCGGCGAGGACGGCATTTGAGGAGATGGAGGCAGCTTACCGTGAGGAGGATGAGAAGTCCCGGGATGCGGATGAGGCGCTGCACAAGCTCTATCTCGAACGCAGCGAGCTGCAGTTCGGCATTCGCGGTGCAGAGGAGCGCTGTGCCCAGATACAGGCGGATATGACAGCCGCCGAGGAGGAGAGCACTTCCGGTGCAGAAAAGCTCGAAGCGGCAGAAAAGGCCTATGCATCGGCGCTGCAGGAGATGCAGAAGGTGCAGCAGGAGGTCACGGCACAGGAACACCGGATGGAGGAGCGCCGCAAATCCCTGAAAGCGCTGCAGCAGACGAAAGCGCAGGCCGAGGATGCCTTCCGGCAGAGTGGCTTTGCACTGCGTGAGAAGAAGCAGCGGCACCGGATCCTGACGGATCTGGAAAACAGCATGGAGGGCTTCTCCGGAAGCGTCAAGACGCTCATGAAGGCGGTCAGAAAGGGCGAAATTGCCGGCATTTGCGGCACAGTCGCCCAGCTTATCCAGGTGGACAGCCGCTATGGCGTTGCTGTGGAAACGGCGCTGGGCGCATCGGTGCAGCATCTGATCGTGGAGGATGAAAACTCCGCCAAGGCAGGCATCCGCTTCCTGAAAGACAATCGTGCGGGACGTGCGACATTTCTGCCGCTGACCTCGATCCGGGGACGCCATCTGCAGGAAAACGGCCTTGACGGGCAGAAGGGCTTTGTGGCGGTGGCATCGGATCTCGTGCAGTGCGAGCCGGAATACCGTGATATCGCCGAAAATCTGCTCGGCCGCATCGTCATTGCAGAGACGATCGACCATGCGGCAGCCATCGCCAAGCGCTTCGGCTATCGGTTCAAGATCGTGACGATGGACGGGCAGGTCGTGAATGCGGGCGGCTCGTTCACGGGCGGTTCCGTGCAGAAAACGGGCGGCATGCTGACCCGGCGCACGGAGCTGAAATCGCTGCAGGAGGAGATCGAGACGCTTGCAAAGCAGTGCCGGGATGCCGAGCTTTCCGCCAGACAGGCGGCAGATGCGGCAGGCAGTGCAGAGCGTGAGCTCGAAAAGGAATCCAGGCAGTACGCCGGTCTGCAGCAGAGCTTTCTGCAGGCACAGACCGAAGCCGAGCGCCAGGCCTTCCCCGTATCGCAGTTCCGGCAGCAGGCAGCCGATCTGGAGCGCCGGATGACGGAGCTGCGGACGCAGGCAAAGTCTGCGGAGGAAGCAGCCGCAGCGGCACGGCTTGCCTATGAGAATAAAGTGCAGGAGATCGGCAGGGCAGAGCAGGGTCTGACCGGTGCCAAGGACCGGCGCACGCAGCTTTTAGAGGAGCGGGATGCGCTGTCGGCAAAGTACGGCGACCTGAAGATCCGCCTTGCACAGGCGGAAAAGGATCGTGAAGCGGCAGATGCCCAGCTTTCCGCAGCACAGGAAGCCGTGGAGCAGGCCGATCAGCGGGATGAGCAGTACCGGGCAGAGCTTGAGGGCTACCGGACGACGATCCGAGAGCGGAGCGAGGCGGTGAAAACACAGGAAAAGCGCCTTGCGGAGATGGAACAGAAGATCACGGAGACCGAGGGAAAGGCCAAGGCTGCGACACAATCGCATGATGCCCAGAACATCCGCATCCGGGAGATGCAGTCGGGTCTGAACGAGATCCACACCGCCAAGGAGAAGCTCTCCGCCGAGGTGACACGCCTGTCGGAGCGTGAGGAAAGCCTGCGGTCGGAAAACGACGGCATCATCGGAAAGCTGCTCGAAGTCTATGAGATGACCCGCTCGGAGGCGCAGGCGGCAGCGCAGCCCATCGAGGATATGGTGGATGCGAAAAAGCGCCTGTCTGAGCTGAAACAGAAGATCCGTGCGCTCGGAAGCGTCAACGTGGATGCGATCGAGGAGTACCGGGAGGTTTCGGAGCGGTACAAATTCCTCTCCGGACAGATGGCGGATGTCCGCAAGTCCAAAACCGAGCTGGAACGCCTGATCGGCGAGCTGACGGTGGAAATGTGCCGCATTTTCTCGGAGAGCTTCACGATCATCAACCGCAATTTCAAGGAGATCTTCACAGAGCTGTTCGGCGGCGGCAAGGCGGAGCTCAGGCTGACCGACCCGGACAATGTCCTGACATCGGGCATTGAGATCAACGTTGCACCGCCCGGAAAGGTCATCAAGAACCTGATCTCGCTGTCCGGCGGTGAGCAGAGTTTCGTCGCAATTGCGATCTATTTTGCGATCCTGCGGCTTCGCCCGGCACCGTTCTGCATCCTCGATGAGATCGACGCGGCACTTGATGAGGCCAATGTCCGCAAATATGCCCGCTATCTCCACCGGTTCACCGACAGCACGCAGTTCGTACTCGTCACACACCGCCGCAGTGCGATGGAGGAGGCAAATATCCTCTACGGCGTGACCATGCAGGAGGACGGCATTTCGAGGCTTCTGAAGCTCGAACAGCCGGAAGAACCGGAGGAACTGAACAAGAAGTAGGGGCTTCTTGCAGGATCTCTGGCATTTGGATGCTGACGAATGATCGACAGGAACAGGGGGATATTATGACACTGATGTACAAGCTCGCCGCATTCTTTGGCTTCGGGTGCGGATTTTATCTGATCGCAAGCCGCATCTACAATTTTATCAAGACGCGGGAAAAGGCACAGCTCTCCGGCATCATTCACACGACGCTCCTGCCGCTGAACAAGCCGTGGCTCCTCGTGATCGACGTGCTGCTGGCGATCTTCCTGTGCTACAATGTCTATGTGAGCTTCCATAACCACGGGATCTACAAGCATCGTGTGGAATTCGTGGAAAAGTACGGTATTTCGGACATTCTGGAGTACAAAGGCATCTCGGAGGATGCCATCTCCGACATGGATACCTATACCGAGAATTATATCAGAACCTACGAGGTCAAGGCAGAGCGTGCTTTCTGGGGCGGTGTGTCCGAGATCGGCTTTCTGCTGCTGATCCTGAGCCTGAACCTCTGGCTGATCGGCGGCTATGTCACCACGGATGGCTGGTACTGGATGTTCAGCCGTTCCGCTCCCGAGGTGATCCATATAAAAGAGGAAAAGGAAAAGCTCTGCTTTTACCTTGGTACCGCCAGTTCTCCCGTCATGAAGCTCCCGGATACCATCGACAGCCGGGAGAAATTCGCCCTCATTATGGAGGAAGAGACGGAGATCGGAACAGACAGCTAACAGCCCTGGAACGGAGGAATCACAATGACGGGAAAGCTCTTTATATCGGCCATCTGCAAATACCTCGCAGGCGTCGTGATCGTCGGCCTGCTGCTGTTTCTGCCTGGGACATTCGGCTTCTGGCAGGGCTGGCTGCTCATGGGGATCCTGTTTATCCCGATGTTGATCGCAGGGTTCGTACTGATGGCGAAAAATCCGATGCTGCTTGAAAAACGCCTCAATGTCCGTGAGCAGGAGGGCGAGCAGAAGCAGGTGCTGCTCCTCAGCGCCGGCATGTTCGCTGCCGCCTTTGTTGCCGCCGGGCTCGGCTTCCGGTTCGGCTTCCTTCTGCCGAAGGCCGTGAGCATCATCGCAGCCGTGCTCTTTCTTGGCTTCTACGCACTTTATGCCGAAGTATTGCGGGAAAACACCTATCTCTCCCGGACGGTCGAAGTCCAGGAAAATCAGAAGGTCATCGACACAGGCCTCTATGGGCTGGTGCGCCACCCGATGTATATGGCGACAATCGGGCTGTTCCTGATGATGCCGCTCGTGCTGGGTTCGGGCATCGGTTTCCTCATCATGCTGGCCTATATCCCGATCCTTGCCAAGCGCATCCGCAATGAGGAGCAGGTGCTCCTCGAAGGACTGCCGGGCTACCGGGACTATATGCGAAAGGTGCGTTATCGTATGATCCCTTATATTTATTGACATACATCCGCATTCCACATGTCTGATCCAGCGTTTCAGGCATAGAATCAATTATCACAGGAGGCGAAACTATGGGCTTTTTTGCAAAAATCAAAGAGGGTCTGCAGAAGACCAGGGACGCTATGGTGCAGTCCATGCAGCGTGTTGTCAATTCCTTCACCAAGATCGACGAGGAACTGTTCGAGCAGCTCGAGGAGACCATGATCATGGGCGATATGGGCGTGGAAACGTCCGTTGAGATCTGCGAACGGCTGCGCAGGCTCGTCAAGGAGCGGGGCGTGAAGGATCCGGCGAAGATCATGGATCTGATCGAGGAGATCATCAGCGACATGATGGGCGATGAAAACGAGATCGACCTGTCCACGAAGCCCTCGATCATCATGGTCATCGGTGTCAACGGCGCCGGCAAGACCACCACGATCGGCAAGCTCTGCCACCAGTACAAGCAGCAGGGCAAAAAGGTGCTCGTTGCCGCCGCTGATACGTTCCGTGCCGCTGCCATCGAGCAGCTTGAGGTCTGGACGCAGCGTGCGGGCGTGGATATCGTCAAGCATGCCGAGGGCAGCGATCCTGCCGCAGTCGTGTTCGATGCCGTCACTGCCGCCATTGCCAGGGAATGCGATGTGCTCATCGTGGACACGGCAGGGCGCCTGCATAACAAGAAAAACCTCATGAATGAGCTGGAAAAGATCAGCCGCATCGTGAGCCAGAAAGCCGAAGGCTGCGCCGTTGAGACGCTCCTCGTGCTCGATGCGACCACCGGGCAGAATGCCGTTTCACAGGCTCGCCTGTTCAGCGAGGTCGCCAGGATCACCGGCATCGTCCTGACCAAGCTCGACGGCACCGCAAAAGGCGGCATCGTCGTCTCCATCAAGAATGAGCTTGGCATCCCCGTGAAGCTCGTCGGCGTCGGCGAGAAGATAGACGACCTGCAGGCATTCAATAACCATGACTTCGTCCGTGCGCTCTTTGACAGAGAACCTGAAAAGACCGAAGATGCGCCTGTTTCCGATGCCCCTGCAGAGGAAGAAATCACCGCTCCTGTGGAGGAATCTGCCGCTGCGGAGGAGGAGATCACCGCTCCTGTGGAGGAAGCTGCCCCTGCAGAGGAGGAGATCACCGCTCCTGTGGAGGAATCTGCCGCTGCGGAGGAAGAAACCACCGCTTCGACCGAAGCGCCGATCATGCTGGAGGGCGATGTCGCCGCTGAGCCTGAGCCCGAATCCGAGCCGGAGATCGACATCCCCGAGGAGCCGAAAAAGAAGAAATTCAACTGGTGGCCGTTTGGCAGGAAAAAGGACAAATAATACGCAGAACCATCTGACATACAACTGATCCATAAAGGAGGTTTACCTATGAAAATCGTCATGGCAACGAACAACGAGAACAAGCTCCGGGAGGCCAGGGAGATCCTGGCGCCGCTGGGGATCGAGGTGATCTCGCAGCAGGAGGCCGGCATTTCCACCAATCCCGATGAAAACGGCGAGACCTTCGCCGAGAATGCGATGATCAAGGCCGCCGCCGTCTATGAGCTGGCGCAGTGCCCGGTCATTGCGGATGATTCGGGGCTTTGTGTGGATGCGCTCAACGGCGCTCCGGGCGTGTACTCCGCCAGATATGCACCGAAAGGCGAGGAATGCGCTGCTTTGCTCGCTGAGATGAAGCATGTCCCCGATGAGCAGCGCGGTGCGCATTTCCAGTGCGCCATTGCCTATATCGACGAAAAGGGCTACGGTACCGTGTCCGCCTCCTGCGCCGGCAAGATCGGCCGGGAAGCACGGGGAGAGAATGGA
>CAMNDR010000060.1 GCA_946535685.1 uncultured Clostridia bacterium
ATGCGATCTAATACCCTTATTCCTGTGCAATGGAAGCGATAACTTCTGCAAGCAGATTGGACGGCAGCGGCTCATAGCGGAGGAACTCCATCGTAAAGCTGCCCATGCCTCTGGTCACCTGACGCAGATACAGCGCAAAATCATGCATCTCACGTACCGGCACCTCTGCAGTGATGGTCGTCTCGCCCTTGGCAGCCGGCTCCATGCCGAGTACACGGCCACGGCGCTTGTTCAGCTCGCCCATGATGTCGCCGGTGTTCTCATCCGGTGCGGTGACGATCAGCGTGCTGATCGGTTCGAGCATCACGGGATCTGCGGCACGCATGCCCTCCTTATAGGCGATGGATGCTGCCATCTTGAATGCCATTTCAGAGGAATCTACCGGGTGGTAGGAGCCATCGAGCAGGATCGCCTTCACGCCGACAACCGGGCAGCCTGCGAGCACACCCTTTCTGACGGATTCCTGCAGACCCTTTTCAACAGCCGGGAAGTAGTTCTTCGGTACGGAACCGCCGAATACCCTCTCCTCGAATACCAGCGTATCGCTCACGCACGGCTCAAATGCGATCTTGACATGGCCGTACTGACCGTGACCGCCGGACTGCTTCTTGTGCTTGCCCTCGGCCTCGACCTTCTTGCGGATGGTCTCACGGTATGCGACCTGCGGCTCGGAGAGCTTGACCTCTGCGCCGAATTTCGCAGCGAGCTTGGCGACAGCGATCTCAATATGCTGCTCGCCCAGACCGCTCAGGATCATTTCCTTCGTGTTCGGATCCTGCTCATAGGTCAGCGTCGGATCCTCCTCTACAAGGCGCTGCATTCCGGCGGAAACCTTCGCCTCATCGCCCTGGTTCTTCGCACGGACTGCCATCGAATAGCATGCATGCGGGAATTTCGGCATTGGCACGGAAATCACCCGACCCGGTGCGCACAGCGTATCGCCCGTCAGTGCGCCGATCTTGACGGCGGCAACGATATCACCGGCCTCTGCAGCCTTGACCTCGGTCTGCTTCTTGCCGAGGAGCGTGTAGAGCTTGCCGATCTTCTCCTCTGCGCCGGTGCGGGAATTGATGACAGCCGTATCTGCGGAGAGCTTGCCGGCGAGCACCTTGATAAAGCTCATCTTGCCGACGAACGGGTCAGCGACGGTCTTGCATACGAGCGCTGTGAGCGGTGCGGCTGCATCGCACTTGATCTCGGCAACATCATCATTGGCCTCTGCCTCTGCCGGAGTGACTTCATCGGCTGCCGGAACGAGGAGCGTGAACTCCTTGAGCAGCATGTCGATGCCTGCCAGCGTTGCTGCGGAAGTGCAGACAACAGGCGTGATCAGACCCTTGTTCATGCCGGCGTGGATGCCGTCGATCAGCTCCTTCTGCGTGAAGGCTTCACCCTCGAAGAACTTCTCCATGAGTGCCTCATCGGTCTCGGCAACGGCCTCGGAGATCGCAGCGACCAGACCTTCCAGACGATAGTCATGCTCGGTGGTCACCTCTGCGGGCATGTCAGTCTCGATGGCCTTGCCCTTTGCATCATAGGTATAGGCCTTCATCTCGATCAGGTTGATATAGGACACGATCTCGCCCTTTTCAATGACCGGAACAACGACCGGGCAAACGGTCGGGCCGAACACGGTCTTGAGATCGGTCAGGACATTGTAGAAATTGGCATCCTTGTCGTCGATCTTGGTGATGGCGAACATGGTGGACTTGCCCTGTGCCTGCGCAGCAGCGTAAGCCTTGCGTGTGCCGACAGCAACGCCGGACTTAGCAGATACCGTGATGAGCACAGTGTCCGCAGCGGTGATGCCGGAGAGCTGCTCCCCTGCAAAATCGAGGATACCGGGTGTATCGAGCAGGTTGATCCAGTTGTTCTCATAGGCAAAGCCGGCCAGCTTCGTGGAAATCGAACCCTTGCGGCGGATCTCTTCCGGATCATAATCGCAGACCGTTGTACCGTCAGCGATCTTGCCGAAACGGTCGGATGCACCTGCTGCATACAGCAGTGCCTCCGCAAGCGAGGTCTTGCCGGAACTGTGATGTCCGGTCAGTGCAATGTTCTTGATGTTGCTTGCATGGAATTGGTTCATGAGTGGTTACGCTCCTTTGCAATAAAATAGACGGCAGTCTCTCCTGAACAGGAGGCTGCTGACATATCTCAAATAGACACTATCTATTATAGCATTTATGAATAAATTTTGCAAGCAAATTATACATTTTCTATATAGTTTACATGATAGTTAAACTATCTTTGTGCATATTCAACAAATCTCAAGCTGCCCTTCCGGCGTCAGAAGGATCGTTTTCATCTCCGGCTGCGCAGTCAGGAGCGGTGTCAGGTCTGTCATATCATTCCCAAAGCCCGTCCGGTCCAGCGGCATGCCGAACACGCCGTTGGTCGCATTGCGGATGCCGTCGATCGTGAGCATGCCGCCGTTCTGTGTTGCGATCTCTCCGCAGACCTCCAGACACAATGCTGTCAGGCCACGGTAGGTCTCGCCGTTCTTGCAGCGACCCTTGACATCGGAATCAAGGTTGAACGACTGCAGATCCTCGCTGAACCAGATGCGCTGCTGCGCAAAGAACAGGTTTTCCGCATCCTGACGGCCGCCATAGGAGAACCGGTCGCCTTCCTTGAAGAAGCAATAGGGTGCATGCCCGTGCAGGATGCAGGCGTGATCCTCCAGAAGTGCTTCACGGGACGGCCAGATCTTGCCCTGCAGGTATTTGGAATACAGGCCGTTGCGTGACCAGATGATCTGCCGGAGCGGGCCGTTATAACCGGCAACAGACGCATCCAGGCGATAGGCATAGACAGCCTTGTCCGGATCGGCTGCCATATCCGCACGGATGAAATCGAAGGCACTCGCCAGCATCCCCGCATGGACGATGTAATAGTTCATCTGCTTCCCACGGAGCGCAAGGATATCCGGCTGATTCTCCAGCGGATACCACGGGCTGAGCTCCCGTTCATGATTGCCCCGGATCAGGTGGAAACCGGGCTGGCTGTAATCCGCTGCATAGTGCTTGGCGATCACCTGCAGAAGTGCGTGTACATTTCCGCCGCTGTTGTAATCACCGACAAAATAAACATGATCCTTTTCCGGATCAAAGCAGATCTTCTTCAGGAGCAGTTCAAGCGTCCGGGCCTCTCCGTGCGTATCACCGACCACAAAATGCAGCCCGTCCGGATAGGCTTCCCGAAGCTGCAGGATGTTGTCATCCGCACGGTCAAGGATGCGGCGTTCACGGTGGTTCAGGAGGTTTTGTGAAGCACAATACTCCGTGATGCGGCTCTTGGCCGCCTCCATCTGCGCCAGGGAATCGGCTTCGCTGCGATCCAGGCCGTCTGCCTTGAACAGTACACATTCCGGGATGCCGTAGATGCGCTCTGCAAGCTCCTTGACATAGTCAAAGCCAAACGTGTCCGACGTATCCGGATCACCGGAGGTCGTCACATAATACAGCTTCTGCGCCTTACAAAGGCCAAAGGGAACGTTTTTCTCCGAATATCCAAAGGTCAGTCCGATGACGCTGATCTGCTCAAAATACTGCTTGAGCACCGCCGGGAACGACAGATCCCAGTAAGGCGCAGCAATCACGATGAGATCCGCTGCGGCAAACTGCTTTGCGAGATCAAAATACGGCGCACGGAAGTCCTTTGCCAGCGCCTCTGCCCTGCGGCGGTTGAGAAATTCCTCATCCATTTCCGGGAACTGTATGTTCCGGAGCTGCACATGCGTCATATCACCCCTGAGCCGCCGCAGAAGATGGTTAGCCAGCTCCGCTGTCCGTGACCTGGCGCGGATCGTTGCATCAATATACAGGATTTTCATAACTTCATCATTTCAGACGGAGCAGTGCTGCAGCCCACCCTTCCTTTTCACGGACATCGAGCTTCTCAAAACCTGCTGCCGTGAGCGTATCGAGCACTTCATCCGCACGCTCGATGATGATGCCGGAGACGATCAGGCTGCCGCCGGGCTTCAGGAAGCTCTCAAACAGCCCGGACATGGCGATCAGCACATCTGCCACGATATTCGCGCAGATCAGGTCGTAGCCTGTGCCGAGCTTCTCCCGGAGCGCAGTATCGCTGATGATATCGCCGCAGTACGCAGTATAGCGGTCTGCGCCGATGCCGTTCTTGCCGGCGTTCTCGATCGCTGTGCGCACGGAATTGTCCACAATATCCACAGCGGCCGCCTCCTTTGCGCCGAGCAGAATCGTGCCGATGGAGAGGATGCCGCTCCCGCAGCCGAGATCGAGCACACGGTCTCCCTCCTGCAGCACGCTCTCTGCAAGCTCCAGGCACAGCCGGGTGGTGTGATGCTGCCCCGTGCCGAAGCTCGATGCAGGGTCGATCTCGAGCACCGTTCTGTCCTCACAGCCCGCCGGGATCTCCTCCCAGGACGGCTTGATGAGGAGCTTTCTGCCGATCTGCAGGGGCTTGAAATACTGCTTCCAGTTGTTCGCCCAGTCCTCCTCGCTGACATTGCCGCACTGCAGCGCAAGGCTGCCGTAAAATGCGGCATGCTCGCCGCTGCGCAGCCCAGCGAGCAGGCTGCGCACGCCGTTTAACTGCTCTGCGCCCTGTGCATCATCCGGGAGATAGAAGGTCACGGTCGTGTCACAGTCCTTCAGTCCCATCAGATCATCGTCGATATAATCCCACTTGCCGTCCTTGTCATCCAGAAATTCCTGGAAGCTCTCCTTGTCCTGGATGGAAAAGCCCTTGACACCGTGATCGGTCAGCAGCGCACAAAGCGCATCCACAGCGGGCGTTTCAGTACGGATCGTTACTTCAAACCAGTTCATAATGTTCCTCCTTACAGCAACACCGCACGAAGCTGTGCGGTGTTGGTATGATCATGCTTTCTTTGCCCTGCGCTCGGCCTTTCTCCGCTCACGGGCAAGGCGTTTCTGTTCCTTGACATAGCGCTTGTGCGCTTCATCCCACCGGATATAGGCAGCGGCTGCCTCCGCAGACTGCTGTCCGGCATCACTGCTGTAGAGCCGTTCATCAAGCTGCGTATACAGCACCTGCTCTGCGAAGAACGGTGCAGATGCATCCGCAAGCTCATTGACCGTGGTGCTCTCCGGCAGGCGCATCGTTTTCCGCATGCGGCAGAAGATCGCAGAAGCAGCTTCCACGGGCGTGAGCTTCTGCAGGCGGCTCCGGAACAGCTTCTCCCGGATCATCGGCATCATCAGCCAGATCACCAGCACGATCAGTGCCAGTGCCAGCATCACGAAGCCCCAGCGCATGACGTTCAGGTTCTCGGCGGTACCGTTCTCCTCCAGTGCGTCTGCGGCGATCGTCGGTTCAAAGCTCACCCAGCCGTATCCTGCGATATAGACCTCCGGGAATGCATGGGCATCCCTTGCCTTGATGACAAAGTTTGTGTTCCATTCTTCTCCGTCTGTAAAACGGATGCGGTTGTCGTACCGCTCGCCCATGTTATAGCCCACGGCACAGCGTGCCGGAAGCCCTGCACTGCGGCAGAGCAGCGTCATGGCAGTGGCATATTCCCAGCAGACACCACGGTGCGTGGTCAGCAGGAAATCTTCAACATTCTCACCGGGCGCCTTCTGGTAGGCCATGTCATAGAGATATTCCCCGTTGCCGAAATACTGCTCGATGGCAAGCGCTTTTTCCAGATCAGAGTCCAGACCCTCCGTAAGCTGTGCGGCAAGCGCATCGACCGCCTCCGGACGCCAGTCCTCCTCATCCGTCATTGCCAGATAAGCATCTGCATCCTCCGCCTCCGCCTGTGCCTGCAGCAGGAGCGCTGCTGCATCAGCGTCACGTTCCTGCAGCACATCCGCTGCATCGCCGAGCAAAGCTGCATAGTCTTCGTGCTGCAGATAATGCAGCACCTCACGGACACGCCCGGATCGTGCATAGGTATCCGGGTAATAGTTCGCAGTAACAGTCGAATAGCCGATCTTCATCGTGCCGGTCGGCGATGTCTGGATCGCTGTGTAATCACTCGGATGGTCGATCGAATAGGTTCTGGTCGGAGCGATCAGAACATCAGCAGGGCGCCAGGATACGCTGGCAACAGAGATCTGATACCTGAACTGCTCCGGCAGCTCCGCACCGGCAGTCTCCTGCAGACCATAGCGTGCAGCAAACGCCGCATCCGCCTCTGCCGCATCGCAGATCGCCTGCAGCAGATCCTGTGGTCTGTAGGTCAGGGGCTCCGTATAGGGCAGCGTCGGGCGGTCATAATCGGAGGCATTCCAACTGTCATCCTCGTGATAATACGTAAACGTCTGCGTCCGCAGCCGCAGTGATTCCGGTGAGATGACATAGAACAGCGTCCGGGCATTGTTGTTGGACAGGCCGCGGTTATCCGTGGACTCCATAAAGGACGAGATCATCGACATCAGCGTATCAGACCATGTGCTGTAGGACATG
>CAMNDR010000061.1 GCA_946535685.1 uncultured Clostridia bacterium
CATTATGCAGAGGGCTCCTCGGAGGTCTATGAAGGCCTGTTTACGATGGAAATGCTGAACCGTGATTTCACGACCGGCCAGAGCTTCTTCAGCGCCGACGGTTCTGTCTGGTATGATATGTACAATGTACAGCCGAAGGACAGCGCAGCCGCCAAGGACATTCCGCTGGAATTTGATCCGGAGGCAACCGATGTCACGGAAGCAGACACGCCCGCACCGACCGTACCGGAAACGATCCTTCCGACGGAAGTGCCGACCGCATCTGACAAAGGCACAGAGCTCCCGGTGGTTGCTGCCGATACCGCACCGACCGATCCGACAGAGCCTGCAGCCGATCCGACAGAGCCGGCCACCGAGGACGCGACCGGCGATCCCCTGGAGGGCTTTGAGGGTGAGTACACCCGCACGACCAGCAGGGTTGGCAATATCTGCCTGAAGGCTGTGACGGTAGACAGCGGCACAGTGACATTCTCCGATTATCACACAGCGATCCCGGCAGAGCAGGCAGTTTCGCTCACCAGCCCGGACAATGCACCGATCTATTATTCCCTGGACGGCGTGAACTTCGAGCTCTACAACAAGCCGATCGCCTTCCCGGAGGGCAAGGATTCCATGCAGATCACTGCCTATGCCGATGTTTCCATTCTCGGCGGCACACAGGATATCAGAAAGTTCACCCAGACCTACACCAAGCGTCACGCCGTGATCTCCAGCCTGCTGTGCAAGGAGGAGCTCCCCAGCGGCCTTGCCGAGGACGTTCCCAGTGATTATGCGGCAGCAGATGCATCCGATCCGACGAAGCTCGACTACAGAGTCAGCGCAAAGAGCAAGTCTCTGGAGCTGTTCCCCATCTCCACCGGAACCGTCAAGATCGACGGCACAGAGGTCGCTTCCGGTTCCTCTGTCAAGATCCCGCTGACAGGTGAGGGCGCCAAGGATGTGACCATTGAGGTGACACAGGACGGCCTGGAGCCGACCAGCTACACGCTCTCCGTTCAGACGCTCCCGTCCTATGATCCGGAGCCTTCCGATGATGTGATCCTCGGTGATGTGAACGATGATGGCATCGCCAACGCATCCGATGCAGCACGCATCCTGATCGACGCAGCAAAGGCAGGCGCGAAAGGCGGCACCTCTGCTTTCACCGAGAAGCAGCAGAAGGCCGCAGATGTCAACGGCGACGGCACGATCAACGCCTCCGATGCGGCAGTGGTTCTGATCTATGCCGCTGCAGTCGGCGCCGGCAAGACCGATGCCAGGATCGAGGATTATGTGAAGTAACGTCCCCCAACCCCCTCCCCACCGTGGAGGGGGTTGAAGTCTGTCAAAAAAGCTATTTTGCAGGGTTCGGGGGCGAAGCCCCCGCAATATAGCCCTCCCCCTTCGGGGGAGGTGCCGCCGAACGGCGGCGGAGGGGGCGGCCTGCGGTGCGCCAGCACCAGAAAACGGACTTTATCGACAAGCTGAACCCCCTCCCCATAATGGAGGGGGTTGTTTTTATAGCATGGATAAAACGCCGAAAAATCGGGACAGCCGGAAATCTCATAAAAAAATGAGAAAAAACACTTGCATTTATGCCGGAAGTATAGTATAATAGATATGTATGCTGAAAATTCAATGATTGGAGAGTGAGTCTATGAATCTGATCTCTTGGGCAAGCCATCTCCCGATGCTTGCCGGCGGATCCATTGACGGTCAGAACCGGCCTACTGTAGACGAATATCTGGGCGTGACCTTTGCAGGTCTGGGTATCGTTATCGCTGCACTCGCACTGCTGGTGTTCATCATCTTCCTCTTTGGCAAGATCTTCGATGCACTTGACGGCGCAAAACAGCGCAAGGAAGCCCAGGCGGCTGCGGACAAGGCACCCAAGACCACCGGAAAGCCTGCACCTGTCAAGGCGGCACCGTCACCGGCTCCTGCACCCGCTGCTGCAGAGGACGATGATGAGGTCATCGCCGTGATCTCGGCAGTGGTCGCCATGATGAGCGAAGCGGACGGCACGACCTACCGTGTGAAATCCGTAAAGCCTGTTCAGTCCGGCTTCGGCGGCAGAACCGCCTGGGCAATGGACGGACGCCGCAGCAATGTTTCGCCGTTCTGAGCGCCAAGAAAGGAGTTTGTAACCCATGCTACAAGTCTTGTTGGATATTCTTTCAGGTCTCTGGGAAACCAGCGGTCTGTGCGGTCTGGTGGATGATCCGTGGAAGCTGGCGATGATCTTTGTCTCCTTCCTGATGATGTATCTTGCCATCGTCAAGGAATTTGAGCCGCTGCTGCTCCTGCCGATCGCGTTTGGTATGTTCCTGTCCAATCTCCCGGCCGTTCTGACGGAGGACATGATCTTCCATGCAGAATTCTGGAACGAGCCCCAAAGCGCGGAATGGTTCTGGAAGGTGCTGCATGACGGCGGATTGCTGGATAAGCTGTACCTTGGTGTCAAGCTGCAGATCTATCCCTGCCTGATCTTCCTCGGCATCGGCACGATGACCGACTTCGGCCCGCTGATCGCCAATCCGAAGAGCTTCCTGCTCGGTGCAGCCGCACAGGGCGGTATCTTCTTCACCTTCCTGGCAGCATCCCTGATGGGCATGAACGCTGCAGAATGCGGCTCCATCGCCATCATCGGCGGTGCAGACGGCCCGACCTCTATCTATGTATCGTCGAAACTGCTCGAAAATGTGGATTCCAACCTCAGCACCGGCACGATCGCCCTTGCGGCATATACATATATGGCGCTGGTTCCGGTCATCCAGCCCCCGATCATGCGGCTGCTGACGACCAAGAAGGAGCGTGCGATCAAGATGCCGCAGCTCCGCACCCCGTCCAAGACCGAGAAGATCATCTTCCCGGTAGCCGTGACCCTCGTTGTTGCCCTGCTCGTACCGTCCGCAGCAGCCCTCGTCGGCATGCTGATGTTCGGCAACATCCTCAAGGAGAGCGGCGTCTGCGACCGTCTGGTCGATACCGCACAGAATGCGCTGATGAACATTGTCACGATCTTCCTCGGCATCTCTGTTGGTGCGACCTGTACCTCCGCCAATGTGGTCAACATTGACTTCCTCAAGGTGCTCGCACTCGGTGTCGTTGCATTCTCGCTGGGTACAGCCTGCGGTCTGTTCCTGGCCAAGATCATGAACTGGATCAGCGGCGGCAAGGTCAACCCGCTCATCGGTTCCGCCGGCGTATCCGCCGTACCGATGGCAGCCCGTATCTCTCAGAAGGAAGGCGCCAAGGTCGATCCGACCAACTTCCTGCTGATGCATGCCATGGGTCCGAACGTTGCCGGTGTTATCGGTTCCGCAGTTGCGGCCGGTGTCCTGCTGAGCGTTATCAAGTATTAACGAAGCGCCTCCCTGCGGGGAGGCGTTTTTGCAGATGCATGTTCCGCCGCTGCGCAGAATACAATGCAGTAACCAATCCGGATCAGGAGGATGATCGTATGTCTGAAATCCAAAACCAGAACGATGCAGCATCCACACAGGCAGCAATGCGGGTCTCTGTCGTGAGCATCATCATCAATGTGGTGCTGTCACTGCTCAAGCTGGCAGCAGGCCTCATTGCAAAATCCGGCGCCATGATCTCGGATGCCGTCCATTCCGCCTCCGATGTGTTCAGCACCGTCGTCGTCATCGCCGGCGTGCAGCTTGCCAGAAAGAAGCCCGACAAGGAGCATCCTTACGGCCACGAACGGATGGAATGCGTGGCATCCGTTCTCCTTGCAGTGGTGCTTGCGGCAACAGGAGCCGGGATCGGCTATAACGGCGTCATGAAGATCGCCTCACCGGATGCACAGGCGCTCGCCGTTCCGGGGCGGCTGGCGCTTGCGGCAGCCGTGATCTCAGTCATCGTCAAGGAACTGATGTACCAGTACACCAAACGGACGGCAAAGCGGATCAATTCCGGGGCGCTGCTGGCCGATGCCTGGCATCACCGTTCGGATGCCCTCTCATCTGTCGGCGCATTTGTGGGCATTCTGGGCGCAAGGCTGGGGCTCCCGGTCATGGATCCGCTGGCAAGCGTCATCATCTGCGTGTTCATCGGGAAGGCAGCCATCGAGATCTTCCGGGATGCAGTGGACAAAATGATCGACACCTCCTGTCCGGACGAGACCATCGCAGAGATGCGCAGCGTCATCCTCGGCACGCCGGATGTGCTTGGCATCGACGAGCTGAAAACCCGTCTTTTCGGTGCCAAGATCTACGTCGAGGTCGAGATCCGGATGGATGCCGGCAAAACGCTGGTCGAAGCGCATGATACAGCGGAGGCGGTACACGATGCGATCGAGGCGCATTTCCCGGATGTCAAGCACTGCATGGTGCATGTGAATCCGGACATTCCACCCGCAGAAAGCACCGGCTGACCGGATCCCCGATCCGGACAGTTGCTTTTTTTGCTTTAGACATTGACTTTTTTCGGATAATTTGGTATAATAAAAGAGATCAGACACCTGCTCCGCCAAGGCAGGAGCAGTGCCTGTGAAAATAGAAACAGGGAACCGCTAAAAACAATGGCTTTCGCGGGCGCAGCCCCACACAGAGCCCGGAGATTCCCCTATATTGTAATCTAATCATTTCAGCAAAAACAGCCTTGTTTTTGTGGAAAGGCAGGTCTAACAAAATGAATCGGAAGCGTATTTTCAGTCTTGTGCTGGCAGCCAGTCTGCTCAGTGCAGCGATGACACCGGCGATGATCTCCGCAGAGGAGCTGCAGCCGCTTGCAGGTGATGTTCAGACGATCCCGGAGCTCTCAGTCCTGTATGGCAATGTCTGCTGCGGCGCAGAGATCAAGGACGGCATTTCTCCGGATTTTGATACCAATGCAGCCGCTGTCGCTGATGGCAGGGAAAACAGTGGCGCCGTCAGGATCGAACGGGATCTTCTGATCGAAAAGCTCAATGATGACGGTACCCCGGTGCCGCTAAACGGCAAGATCAACGGCGGCGATACCTATACGGAATACACCGTCATCCGTGCAGCAGACGGCTATCGTTTTGATGCCAATGTCAAGCTCGATGAATATTCCCAGTCCGGTGCCGAGATCCTCTCCAAGGATGAGAACATGGTCATCGTCAAGAAGGAGATCGAAGCAGTACACGTATCCCTCGGCGAAACCTATACCTATGAATCCGCCAACTGCCAGTCTCCCTCCAATGAGCAGTACGACTGTGCCGGCTGCGGCAAGCACATTGAGATCGTCGGGGAAGAAAAGAACCCGAATGGTCATGTCTGGGGCGACTGGACCGTTATCAAGGATGCTTCCTCTACCGAGAAGGGCGAGTGGATCCACACCTGCACGCTCTGCGGTACAGAACAGAGAGTGGAGGTGCCGAGATTGTATTCCGATGTCTATGAGCCGAATACGTCCTGGGCACTGTCTGCGACCGTCGCATGGCGTGCAGACAGCACAGCCATTGACACAGCCGCCGCCGAAGTACGCCCTGCCACAGCATTTGTCTGGGTCGATGCAGACCTGAAGGTCTATGACCGTGACGGCAATGAGCTCGCAGGCTCCGTGGCGGAGTATGTGGCAAAGACAGCCGGCACGATGATCCCGGCGTTTTATGTCAAGGACGGCGATGCCGCATCCGCGCTCAAGGGCTGGCTCTCGCAGACCGGCTTTGAGGACTGCTTCGTGGTATCCACGCCCGACAACAAGGATGCTGTCAAGGATGTGGCAGATCTGCTGCATGTCCGCGGCATGATCGACTTCACCGCCGAGACGAATCCGAGCCGCAAGGATCTGACCGGGATGATCGCCGCCGTCAACGGCGCACACGGCAAGGTCGTCCTGCTGAATGCACAGGCGGCTACCAAGGAAAATATCAAGCTCCTGCAGTCGCTGTGTGCAACAGTCTGGGTACAGGCACCGGCCGATGCAGATACCAAGACGCTGGTAACGCTCTACACCCACGGCGTGAACGGTGTGCTGGTCGATGATTATCAGGCCGCCATCCGTGCAGAGGAGCTGTTCCAGGATGATGCACCGACACTGCTGCGTATCCCGAAGATCATCGGTCACCGCGGTGATCCGTCCAACTACGCAGAAAACACCATCGAATCGGCAAGAGGTGCCTATGAAGAAGGTGCGGATGCGATCGAGAATGATATCCAGCTCTCCTCTGACGGCCAGCTCTTTATCCGCCATGATAACAACCTGCTATCCTTCTTCGGCAGGGAGGACGTCAAAGGCTCCGATCTGACGCTGGAAGAGCTGACGGGCATGCCGTTCCTCTGGGAAGGCGAGTACGGCCTTCTCTCCCTCAATGAGGTCGCAGCCGAGTATCCCGGCTTCGGCAAGAAGTTTGACGGCAAGCTGTATGGCCAGGACGAGCGCTAT
>CAMNDR010000062.1 GCA_946535685.1 uncultured Clostridia bacterium
CGACCGCAATTCCAAGCCTGCCGTGACGCATTTCACCGTCCTGCGGCAGTTCCGGGAAACGGCGCACCTGCGGCTGCAGCTTGAAACCGGGCGCACCCACCAGATCCGTGTGCATCTGTCGTACATCGGCCACCCGATCTACGGCGACGATGTCTACGGCAAGGCCGTCAAGGGAACGCAGGGGCAATGCCTGCATGCCCGGAAGATCGGCTTTGTCCATCCCATCACCGGGGCATATCTCGAATTTGAACGGGAGGCCCCGCCCTATTTCCAGAAACTGCTGCAAAGAATGGAGAATCAGCATGTTTGAAAATCCCGCGAAAGTTTGCATCATCACTGACCTTGACGGCACCTTCCTGCCGAAAAGCAAGATCCCGCTCCCGCAGGATCTCGCCGCTGTGCGCAGGTTCGAGGAAGCCGGCGGTCTGTTCACCATCGCCACCGGCCGCACTGTGCAGGCCTCCCGGCGCTATCCGGAGGAGCTCGGCCTGAAACAGCCGATCATCACGTTCAACGGCTGTGCCATCTGGGATCCGATCGGGGATCAGCTCCTCTATACCCATCCGCTTCCGGCACATGCCAGGGAAATGACGCAGGCGATCCTTGCGGACAATCCGCATGTCGGCTCCGAGGTGCTGTGTACCGATGAGACCTGGGTCGTGAGCAATACCGAGACCGAGCAGGAGCATGTCCGCATCTGCGGCGTGACACCGCAATACTGCGAGGTCGGTGAGGTGCCCGGCACCTGGCTCAAGGTGCTCTTTGCGATGCATACGGATGAGATGCCGGACTTTATCCGCTATATTGATGCGCATCATTATGAAGGCGTGGATTTTGTCCGCTCAGAAAAGCGCTTCTACGAGCTCCTGCCGGCGGGCGTTTCCAAGGGCTCTGCACTGCAGGCCTACCGGAAGCTGCCGGGCATGGAGGACTTCACCTTCGTGGCAGTCGGAGATTATGACAATGACCTCGAAATGCTCCGGGCGGCTGATTTTGCCGTCTGCCCGCAGAATGCCGCTCCGTCCGCCAAGGCGGCTGCCGATCTGGTGCTGGAGCGCACCTGCGAGGAGGGCGCTATGGAGGAGCTGATCGACCGCATCCTTGCCCATGCAGAAAGGAGAGCCTGAGATGCTCACTGCGATTCTGATGCCGCTGACAGCGGCGCTGCTGTTTGTGACCTTCGGCATGTACTGGCTCAGCCATGTGAAAAATCCGCCGGAGATCCGTCTGCCCAAGCCCCTTGACCGCCTTGCGCAGGGCAGGCTCACCAAGGCTGCACTCCTGCGCATCACCGGCGTGACGGCGGGTGCGGAGATCGTGCTGTTTGTGGTGCTCGAACTCATCCGGCGATTTGGAATGTACACGGAGGATAGCCATATTCCGGCACTTGTGCTGCTTCTGACGGCGGCGGTGCCGTTTGCTGGCTTCTTTGCTGTCTGCTTTATGCCCAAGAAGCAGAAGGCAGGCAGACTGCTGGCGCATCTGTCCGTCTTTTTCGCTTTGCTGCTCTGCGCTGAGGTCTGCATCTGCAATGCCAAGAGCTTCACATCGGACAAAAATGCCGCTGTGATCCCGATGGCATCTGTCATGCCTGACCGGACGGATACCTGCACGGCTCTGGACGGCGAATACATCATCACAGGCGATGCGGCACTGGAGATCACCGGCGTTCCGGACGGGACGCACGGCCTGATCGTGCGGATGGAGCAGGAGGAGAACCCCGGTTCCCGCCTGGTGCATGTCTGGCTGGATATGAAGGACCAAAACAGCCAGTACGGCTATATCACCGCCTCGGACAAATACACGATGGCCTATGACCGTGACACGACCTTCTCGATCGACCCCTACGGAAAGATCTATGCCCTGTGTCTGCATTTCGGGGCTGTGACATCGCCCGTGACGATCCGCGAGATCGTGGCTGTGAGCGCACTGCCGTTCCATTTTTCCGTGCTGCGCTATCTGCTGCTGGCGATCCTCGGCACGCTTCTGATCGCTGTGCTGGATCTGCGGCTGTATGAGATCATCTACACCCGCACGCTCCCGCAGCGCATCCTGCTTGGCGTGATGACAGCCGTCTGCACGCTGTCGGCGGTCTGCTTCTGGTCACCGGGGGAGGAACTGATGGAGTATCATGACGGTGCGGATTATTCCGGTGCCGATCCCTATGTCCAGACCTTTGACGCATTCCGGAAAGGCCAGGTCTATCTCGATATCGAGCCGGATCCGGCGCTTGCGGAGCTGGAGAATGTCTATGACAACAGCGAACGCCGTGAAACGGGCGTTTCCTATCACTGGGACACCGCCTATAAGGCTGGCAAGTACTACAGCTATTTCGGCGTGACCCCGATCATCGTGCTCTATTATCCGGTCTATCTCCTGACCGGCAAGCTCCCGACCGTCCCCATCACGGTGGATGTGTTTGCGACGCTTTCGGCGCTGCTGCTGTGCCTGACGATCCTGTCGGCGGTGCATCTGCTGGCAAAGCGCCCGAATTTCCTGCTGCTTTTGCTGAGCCTGCCGGTTTCGGTCGGCACGGCCTCGGTCTATACCTGTCTGCAGTACACGGACAAATATTACGTAGCCGTTTCCTGCGGCATGTGCTTTGCGCTGCTGACGCTCTGGCTGGGACTGTGGGCATGCAGCATCAAAAAGCCGGTGCCGCGCTGCATTGTGATGGCGCTCGGCGGTCTTTCGCTGGCATTCTGCGTCGGCGCACGTCCGACCATGGCGGTATCCTCGGCGATCCTGGTGCCGTTCTTCCTCGGCATCCTCCTGCGCAGAACGAAGCCGCTTCCCGGCAGACTGCTGCAGGCGGCCTGCTTCCTCGTGCCGATGCTTGCCGGGATCGGCGGGCTGCTGGCCTACAACCGGGCACGCTTCGGCTCGCCGTTTGATTTCGGTGCCGCCTACCAGCTCACGGTGAGCGATGTGCATGCCAACGGTCTGCGGCTGGGACTGCTTCCGGCGGCGATAAGGCAGTATTTCTTCCAGTTCCCGTTCCCCCGCAGCTCGTTCCCGTTCTTTGAGCCGATCAACAGTTCCCTGCGCAGCTATGGCAAGTACTTCTACACGGATGCGACCTACGGTGCCATGTCGATGCCGATGCTTCTGCTCGGAACGCTGCTGCTGCCGCTGGGACTGCGCAAGGGCAGGCACCTGACGGCGACCGGCATTTCCACGCTCCAGAAGCGTGCAGCGCTTGTCACCTGCTTTGCCGTTCCGGTATTCCTTGCATGGGCGGATCTGTGCATCGGCGGTGTGAACCAGCGCTATGTCACGGATATTCTTCCGCTGCTGACGATCGGCGCTGTGGTCGTGCTGCTGAGGACAACGGATATCCGGCAGCATCGCTACCGCTACGGCATCACGCTTGTGAGCCTGGCTGTGACATTCGTCATGATCTGGCTGCTGATGATCGGGC
The DNA here is from genome assembly GCA_946535685.1 of uncultured Clostridia bacterium. Classification (GTDB taxonomy): domain Bacteria; phylum Bacillota; class Clostridia; order Oscillospirales; family Ruminococcaceae; genus UBA3855. Next base: position 3,422 of record CAMNDR010000062.1, read on the forward strand.
TGCGTGACTGCGCACTCCTGCGCCACTGCCCGACTTTGTACGATGCTGCTGAGGACGCTCTGATTTTCTGGCATTGATGCCATTTCCTTCCGGGGATCACAAAGGGGCTTTTTGTGGGACAGTATCTCACAAACGGCCCCTTTGCCTGCAGATGGCGCAAGGGGGGCAGCGGCGAAGCCCCGGTGATCTGTCCGGCTTTGTAAAAGATTTGTGAAATATCATCGAAAATTATTTACAGAAAGAGAAAAATATAGTATACTATAGATAAGGAAACTGCAGAAAGGGGCGAATGTTATGAAAAAGAGGCTCGTTGGAATTCTGACGGCGGTCGTAATGCTGCCGGTTTTTCTGACGGCGGGGCTTCTGCCGGCACACGCCCAGAGAGACTGGTGGGAGTATTCCGATTATTGCTACCACGGGGCATATTTCGGAAAGCTCGGTTCTTCGCGGGAGTATGTGTTCTGCCACTATAACCCCGGACTGGATCCCGTCTACAACAGCGGCACCGTGGTCAGGATCCCGGCTGAAGTGCCTGGCATGCCGCAGCGAAAGGTCGTGCGTGTCGGTCATTACGCTTATTACGGAGACAACAACATGCGGGAGGTCATCATACCGGATACTGTGAGAAGCATCGGTGATTATGCGTTTTACCGGTATGAATGCAATGACTGGCTCACGATCACGATCCCGGCAAGTGTGACTTCCATTGGCTATGACATGGTATGTCCGGTGTCGGTCAAGGAGGACGGAATGTTTGTGCAGGCCAGCCCTCTGGAATACAATGTCACCATCCGCGGGTATGCGGGAAGCTATGCGGAGACCTATGCAAAGAAGTATGGCATCCGCTTTGAAGCCATTGAAGATGCACCGGTCGCTGCATCTCTCTTTACCGGCGGGCGTGTGGCTCTGGTCGGCGGCGCAGCGGCTGCAGGGATCATCGGCACGGCTGCGTTTTTCATCATCCGGCGGAGAAAGAAGAACGCCGGCGCACCGCCGGAACCGGAGCAGTGCTCCTGACAGACTGCAAAATCCCCTCTCCGGGTCTTTCGGAGAGGGGATTTTTCCTGGACAATGCAGGGGATGTGGGAAAGGATCAGAAATTTCCGCCGTTCCAGCCCCAGTTGGTGGTGCCGAAATAGCTCACATAGGTGCGTCCCTTCGGGATGGACAGCTCCGTTTCGAGGATGTCGCAGATCTTTCCGGTCAGCGCATCCGTGCCCTGGGCATTGGTGCCGTAGGTCTGCACCTGCACCATTGCAGCAGGCGCATCGCTGCCCTTGAAGTACAGCGCACACTCCGGCTCAAAGCCGACCATGAGCCATGCTTCGCTCTTGCCCGGCAGCGCCGTGATGGCCTGTCCGAGCTGTGCCTTGACGGCATCCATCTTTTCCTTGGTGACGGCAGTGTTGGTCTTGACATTGATGAAAGGCATGGTGATTCCTCCTTTGGTGATGGGATATGATTTAAGGGAGCACTGAATAAATTGATCGTACAGTGCTTCGAGGATAGGAAAAGGGCTATTTGTGGGGCTTCGCCCCTGCACCCCGATCGGGGCTGCCTTAATAATACGTAGCCACTTCCTGCTCCGGCGCTTCCGTCAGGATCACAGCACCGATCTTGAGCACAGGCCCCTTGTTCTTGTACATCTTGTGACGCTGCACGGAGATCGTCGCCGTGATGCGCACCCACTGGCGGTTTTCGAGCATCTGCGCCTTTTCCCACTCTGCCACGAACCAGCAGTACTGGATATCCTCCACGCAGCAGGTCATGACATGGCGGCCGATGGCAAACACATTCTTCGGGAATTTCGGATCTCTTGCTGCAACGCCGCGGAAGGTCACGGTCTTGCCGTTGTACTTGTCCGGCTCCTCCATGATATCCCGGTAGAACAGCGCAAAATCCGTGTCCTCGATGGTGATGTCATCCTTCGTGATATCAAACGGCAGCGGATCCTCGATGTCGTCATAGGCAACCTGACCGTCGGTCAGCTCATAGGCGATCTGCGTTCTTCTCGAAACGCCGCGCACGATCTTGTGGAATTCCATCTGATCCATCGTGTTGATGTCGAACCGGTTGAAGACCACCAGCTCGCTGACATTGATCTTGTCCACAACGAGCGAACGCATGTTGGCATTGTAATTCAGGAACGTGTTCGCATCCACGAAGCACATTGCCTGGTACACGGCCCATTCGATCGGCAGACGCTCGAACAGGTCGCTGATCGTCCACATGCCGTTGTATTCCAGCACGACTCTGGTCGCACCGGTCTCCTGCAGGAGCTTTTTGAGGTTCTGCTCGTTGAAGTCCTCCTGCTCCTCGATCACGCGCTGTACCACATTTTTGCTTGACCAGCGGGACGGGTCGTATTCCTCGATGCCCTCCTCGCAGATCAGCAGCAGCGTGCGCTCGCCGTTGTTGAAGCGCTCATCCTCAAGCGTTTCCTGGATGAATTTGGTCTTGCCGCCCTCTAAGAAGCCGACAAAGAGATAAACCGGAATATCCTCCGGGGGTTGATTCATGGGCATAGCTTTGCTCCTTTACTCAGCCTTGAACAGCTTGGCGATGGCATCTTCCTTGATGTCCGATCCGATGACGCACAGTCTGCCGATGGTCGCAGCGCAGCCGTGGCGCACATCCGGTGTACCGGGTACATAGTCATAGTGGATCCACTGGCCGTCCGCACCGGCAACAATGCCCTTGGCACGCAGGATCAGGCCATAGGTCTCCGCATCGCCGAGTGCTTCGAGCGCTGTCCGGATCTCGTCCTCGGTGTAGGTTCTTGCCGTCTCGGCGCCCCAGCTCTGGAACACCTCATCGGCATGGTGATGATGCTCGTGGTCATGGTCATGGCAGCCGCAGGGGCAGTCCTCGCCGTGTTCATGATGGTG
>CAMNDR010000063.1 GCA_946535685.1 uncultured Clostridia bacterium
TACTGCGCAGGAGCACCGCATTGCAATGCTTTTTGGCGGTATTATACAAAACTGCAGAAAGCGGCAGCACCGGAATCGTCATAACTGAAAAAAACGTCTGAAAGGGCTTGACTTTTCTGTAAATATGATTTACAATAAGCATGTAAGGCATCCGGCAAAGCTGTGGGTGCCGCAGAACAAACCAAAGGAGGTCACATGTTATGTGGACAAATAGTCTTTTGAAGCAAAATGCATGGAACTCGCTGAAGAACTACTACTGGCCGGCACTTGGCGTCACGTTCGTGGCAAGCATTCTGGGTGCCAACGGCGGCGGCGGTTTTAGCGGCGGCAGCAGCGCTTCCAACTTCTCGGATTCTTATTCCGGCAGCTCGGGTTCCGACAGCAGCGACATGGATGCAGGAGCTATCATCGCGATTCTCCTGATCGTAATGGTGATCTTTGTGATCGCGCTGGCATTCAGTCTGGCTTTTCAGGCATTCCTGGGCAATGTCGTCCGTGTCGGCGAGTGCAAGTACTTCTGCGATGCCCGCAACGGCGACCAGAGCTTCGGCAAGCTCTTCGACAACTTCCGCAACGGCAACTACATGGATACCGTCAAGACCATGTTCTTCCGCTCGCTTTACATCATGCTGTGGAGTTTGCTGTTCTACATTCCCGGCATTATCAAGACATATGAGTATTTCCTCATTCCCTACCTGCTTGCTGAAAATCCGCATCTCGACCGCAACCGTGCCTTCGAGATCTCCAAGAAGACGATGGACGGCGAAAAGTGGAACCTGTTCGTGCTCGGTCTGAGCTTCATTGGCTGGTACCTGCTCGGCGCACTGGCCTGCCGCATCGGCACGATGTTCGTGGTACCGTACTATGAGGCAACCATGGCAGAGTTCTACACCTGCATGCGTGCCAAGATGATCTCCTTCGGCTACACCTCCGAGGAAGAGCTGACCGGCGGCATGGGCGGCTTTGGCTCCACCAGCTATACTGCTCCGGGTTCCTTCGGCGGCAACCCGACCGATCCCTACAACAACACCCCGAACGCTCCGTTCAACAACACACCCAACAATCCGTACAACAGCAATCCCGCAAATCCCTACGGCGCACCGTCTGCACCGGCCAATCCTTACGGCGCACCGTCCGCACCGGCAAATCCCTATGTCGGCCCTGCCAATCCGGCGCAGAATCCTTCTTCTGTTTCGCTTGACAAGGGTTCGCAGGATATGCCCGGCATCACCAATGATGCATTCGGCAATCCGGTCGGTGAGAACGGCTTCCCGGATCCGGCTGCACCGGCAGAGAACAAGGTGAATCTCGATAAGACGGATGATTCCAGCAACACCGGCGACCAGAACAATCTCTGATACCGACAAGAAGCCCCGGCGTGTCCGGGGTTTCTTTCCACGCTAAAATGTAAATGCTATTGACAAATTGGAGAAAAGGATGTATAATAAAAGCAACCAATCAATTCCCCAAAGGAGGCTTTCCCATGCCGAAACGTGACCGGATCGAATATGTCTGCACGGAATGCGGGCGTTCCAGTACGAAATGGAACGGCTGCTGTCCCGGCTGCGGCAAATGGAATACGATGGAGGAGGTGCTCTCCTCGGAGCTGCCGGCTTCCGGAAGCAGGCAGACGGTGGATCTCTCCGGACGCATCCGGAAGATCGGCGACATCCGCATGGAGCAGGAGATCCGCTACGGCACCGGCTGCAGTGAGCTCGACAGAGTGCTCGGCGGCGGCCTGGTCAAGGGCTCGATCGTGCTGCTCGGCGGCGAACCGGGCATCGGAAAATCCACGCTGCTGCTGCAGATCTGCCAGTTTCTCGGCAAGGAGCACAATGTGCTCTATGTCTCCGGCGAGGAGAGCGCAAGACAGCTCGGCCTGCGGGCAGAGCGCCTCGGCGTGAAATCGGACAGGCTCTTCATCCTGACGGAAACGGATGTGCAGGCGGTCTGCGATACGATCGCATCCTCAAAGCCGGATGTAGTCATCATCGACTCCATCCAGACCATGCAGATCACGCAGCTTTCCTCCACCCCCGGCAGCCTGACGCAGGTGCGGGAATGTACGAATCTGCTGATGCATACCGCCAAGCGGCTTGAGATCCCGACCTTTATCGTCGGGCATGTCAACAAGGACGGCGCCATCGCAGGACCGAAGGTCATGGAGCATATCGTCGATACGGTGCTGTTCTTCGAGGGCGAGCGGCACATGAGCTACCGGGTGCTGCGGGCGGTCAAGAACCGCTTCGGCTCCACGAATGAGATCGGCGTCTTTGAGATGATGGACAAGGGGCTGCGGGAGGTCGAGAATCCCTCCCAGATGCTCCTGGCAGGGCGGCCGCTCGGGGTTTCCGGCACCTGCATCGCCTGCGTGATGGAGGGCTCCCGGCCGATCTTAGCCGAAGTCCAGACGCTTGTCTCCAAAAGCGGCTTCTCAGCGCCGAAGCGCACGGCGACCGGCTTTGATTATAACCGCATGTCGCTGCTCTTAGCGGTGCTCGAAAAGCGGTTCGGCCTGAACTACGGTGCTTTAGACGTGTACCTGAACATCGTCGGCGGCTTCAAGCTCGATGAGCCGGCAGGTGATCTGCCGGTGGCGCTGGCGCTGTATTCTTCGCTGACAGAGAAGGCGCTCCCGGACAAGCTCCTTGCCATCGGCGAGGTCGGACTTGCGGGAGAGATCCGCAATGTATCGCACATCGTCCAGCGTGTGCAGGAGGCAAAGCATATGGGATTTGAGGCATGCATCGTGCCGAAGCCATCGCTCCCGGCGCTCCCGAAAAGCACCCGGAACCTGCGCATTTTCGGCGTGAGCAGTCTGCGCCAGGCGTTCAATGTCCTGGCCAAGCTCGAAAGTGAGGCGAGTCAGAATGACGGATAAAAGATATATGCTCTATGATGATAAGCCAAAGCTGCATCCGGCATGGAAGATGCTGCTTCTGCTGATCCCGATCCTCGCAGTCGCAGCGGCCTACGGGGTCTATGATTATCTCGGCGGCAGCCGGGTCGGCTCCTCGTCGAAGCTCGGCGAGGTCTATTCCACGAGATTCTGCGGCCATAAGTGCTATGTCTGGTACCTGCAGGACAGGAACGGCAATGTCCTGACCCACGGCATCGGCACCGACCGCCCCTATATCTATGAGGTGGGCGACACTGTCTCGATCACGTTCAGCGAGCCGGGGCTTGGCTTTGACAAGGACTGGTGGACGGATACCTATGATCTGGCACAGGATGTTGCTGTGGTGATGGAGGAGCCGGCACAGCGCCCGAAGCTCGATCCGCTGACCTACACAGGGCACAAGAAATTCCCGAAGGTGGAGACCGGCTCGGAGTACATCCCGGCCATCGACATTTCGCTGCATGAGCATCCGCTGTATCACTGGGGTATGGTGGGCAAGGACGGCGAGCTGGAGTGGTTTGACGGCAGCCCGACAGTCCCGGAACTCAAGGGCGATGATTCGCATATTGAGGTCTACTACACCGGCTACGACGATCCGAATTATGCCTGCGGTGAGCAGGGAATGCCCAGTATGCGCTGGTTTGAGCCGGAAAACGGCTATTTCTCGGATGAATTTGTGCTGGTGGAGGACGGTGCGGTCAGACTGTGCATGGCGGCAGATACGTTCCATGCTGCCAACATTGTATATGATGAGAGCAGGGCACGGTATGACGGTTTTGTCAATACGGAGCCTGCAGCGCATCCGGAGGAGCTGGGGTTGGTGCAGCTTTATGAGCTTGCAAAGAAAGAGGTCACAAAGCCCTATTCGCTGGTAGAATTCCGGTTTCAGATCGGCTATGGCGTAAACCCGGAGATCTACAATAATGAGGTGGCTTTCATTGACGATCCGGATGACCGCTCGACCGGGCAGACTGTCTATATGGATGAGCAGTGCGTGACCTGGATGGTGCTTGATGGCAGACCGGAGCCGGATCCGGAGTGAGGTGAGCGGGATGGCGAAGTATACGATCTTGCGCATTTATGAGGAAGATCACGGCTGCGAGGGCATCCAGCCCGGCGAGGAGCCGATGGACGATGTGCTCCTGCGGGATGAAAACGGCAATGAGATCTGGAAAAAGCTCCCCGATCTCTGGCTGCTGCAGAACGGACTGGACGAGGGAGATTCCGTAGAGCTCTGACACGGCGGGGCATTTGAAAAAGCGGGTCTGAGGGGGCGCCCCTGCACGATGTGATTCCTGAAAACGGATTTTCGTGAAGCTCCGCCCCCACGCCTTGACGGAACGGCGGAAATATGCTATAATAAAGCCATACCGTTTCCATGCGGAATCTGTAACGAAAGAAGGAATCTCCCATGACAAATGTAACCAATGACATCCGCTATATCGGCGTGAATGACCATGACCTCGACCTGTTTGAGGGGCAGTACATCGTCCCGAACGGCATGGCGTATAACTCCTATGTGATCCTGGACGAGAAGATCGCCGTTTTTGATACGGCTGACCGCAATTTTACAGAGCAGTGGCTCGGCAATCTGAAAGAAGCGCTCGGCGGCAGAACGCCGGATTATCTGATCGTGCAGCATATGGAGCCCGACCATTCCGCCAGCATTGCGGCATTTTTAGAGGCTTATCCGGATACCGCCGTTGTCGGCAACGCCAAGACCTTTGCGATGCTCGGACAGTTCTTCGGAAAGCTGCATGTCGAAAACAAGATCACTGTCAAGGACGGCGATTCGCTGTCGCTCGGCAGGCATCTGCTGCAGTTCGTCTTTGCGCCGATGGTGCATTGGCCGGAGGTTATGTTCACCTATGACAGCACGGACAAGGTGCTGTTCTCGGCGGATGCATTCGGCAAGTTCGGTTCGCTCGATGTTGAGGAGGACTGGGCATGCGAGGCCAGACGCTACTACTTCGGCATCGTCGGCAAATACGGCATGCAGGTGCAGAATGTCCTGAAAAAAGCCGCCAAGCTCGATATCCGGATCATCTGTCCGCTGCACGGGCCGGTGCTGTCCGAGAATCTCGGCTATTATCTTGACCTGTACAACACCTGGTCGTCCTACGGCGTGGAAAGCGAGGGCATCTGCATCGCCTATACGTCCGTATACGGCAATACGAAGCAGGCCGCAGAGCTCCTTGCAGAGGCGCTCAGAGGCAGAGGCTGCCCGAAGGTCGCCGTCACGGATCTTGCCCGTGAAGATATGGCGGAGGCCGTGGAGGATGCGTTCCGCTATGGCAAGCTCGTGCTGGCCACCACGACCTATAATGCAGAGATCTTCCCGTTCATGAAGCAGTTCATCGACTGCCTGACGGAGCGCGGCTACCAGAACCGCACGATCGGCCTGATCGAGAACGGCACCTGGGCACCGATGGCAGCAAAGGTCATGAAGGGCATGTTTGAGAAGTCCAAAAATATCACCTGGCTGGAGACGACCGTGACGATCAGATCCGCCCTCAGCCAGGAAAACCGTGAGCAGATCGCAAAAATGGCCGATGAACTGATGGCGTGATGGAATGGACAAAGCAATACGCCAAGGCGCTGACATTCAGCTACGATGACGGAAATGAAGCGGATGTGCGGCTCGTGTCGCTGCTCAATGCCTATGGGATGAAGTGTACATTCAACCTCAATTCCGGCCTGAACAGCACGGATGTCTGGCAGTACAGGGGCGCTGATGTGCGGCGGCTGGATCTGACGCAGTGCAGGGCGCTGTATGCCGGGCATGAGATCGCCGTCCACGGCAGCCGGCATCTTTCACTGACAGCGCTCACCCCGGAGGAGCTTGATGCGGAGCTGACAGGCGATCAGAAACGGCTCACGGAGCTGTTTGGCACGGTTCCGGTGGGGATGGCGTATGCCTATGGCGCCTATCATGATGCTGCAGTGGAGAAGCTGTACTCGATCGGCATCCGTTATGCACGGACAGTGGAGGAAAACCATAGCTTTGCCCTGCAGACAGATCTCCTGCGCTTCCGTCCGACCTGCCATCATGACGACCCGCAGCTCTTTGCACTGGCGGAGCAGTTTCTGGCGATGGAGCCGGACAAGCCGCAGATCTTTTACATCTGGGGACACAGCTACGAATTCGACGGCAACGGCAACTGGGACAGGCTCGAACGCCTGCTTGACATGCTTGCCGGGAAGCCGGATATTTACTACGGAACCAATGCAGCGGTATTGCTGTAGAAACAGCGCCCGCCTGCCCTGCAAATGCAAGGCAGGCGGGCGCTTTTCCGATGGCAGACGACAAAAAAAGAGGAAGCCCGAAGGCTTCCTCCCAGACTGTCAAAAAAGCTGTTTTGCAGGGTTCGGGGCGGCAGCCCCGATCGGGGT
>CAMNDR010000064.1 GCA_946535685.1 uncultured Clostridia bacterium
AGCGAAAGCAGTTCGAACAGCAGTTTATATACCAGCGAAAGCAGTTCGAACAGCAGTTTATATACCAGCGAAAGCAGTTCGAACAGCAATAGCGAATCATCAATAATTGATGACTATGTTTCTGGAGTATATGGCGAAAACTTCACATGGAAGTTGCAGGGCGGAACACTCACAATTGATGGAACTGGAAAAATGCCTTATACATTTTGTGGTCACGGAATAAATGAACCGCCTTGGATCAAACAAAAAGCCAAAGTTAAATCAATAGTAATTAACGAAGGAATAACAAGTATAGAGGATAATGCATTTTCGGGAATGACTCAAGTAGCATCTATCTCAATACCAAATAGTGTAACTGAAATAGGAAAATCTGCTTTTTACAAGTGTACAAGTTTGAATGAAATCAATCTTCCAAATAATATTACGCACATCGGATCATATGCGTTTTGTAATTGTGAAAAATTATCAAATATCAATATTCCAGATACTGTATCAATTATAGAAACAAATGCATTTGAGGGCTGTAGAAGTCTAAACTCAATAGTTCTTCCAAGTAATTTAGGAGAAGTTGAACACTGTTTATTTATGAATTGCACGAAACTGTCATCTATAGTTATTCCTAATGGAGTATATTCTATTCACAGTGGGGCTTTTTGGGGATGCTCAAGCTTGAAGTCAATAACTATTCCAGAAAAAGTAAGAACCATAGAAGCAGATACTTTTTACGGTTGTTCACATTTGACTTCTGTGACAGTTCCTAAAAACGTACAAAGAATTGGAAATCGCGCATTTATTAACTGCTACAATTTATCTTCAATAAAAATATTAAATCCGGAGTGCTCTATCTATAATCTTTCAGAAACAATCTGCAATTCTTCAAGATGGGACACCGATACTCAGCAATATCTTGACATCGTCTTTTCCGGGACAATTTATGGATATAAAAACTCCATCGCAGAAGAATATGCCCGCAAACATGGAAAAAGATTTTTAACATTATCAAGTGCTCCTGACCTCTCCCTCGGCGACCTCAACGGCGACACCACCGTCAACGCCAGCGATGCTGCCAAAGTCCTGATCGCAGCCGCAGCCGCTGGCGCTGGCGGAGAACTCGGCCTGACAGAAGCGCAGATCAAGGCCGCCGATGTCAACGAAGACGCCACGGTCAATGCCTCCGATGCCGCCGTCATCCTGATCTATTCCGCCGCCGTCGGCGCAGGTCAGGAGGATGCCAAGATCACGGATTTTGTTCATAAATAAGCCTTCCAGCCCCCTGCCCTGCGCAGGGGGCATCTCATTTTCCCCTCCCGCCCCTTGACAAATCCCTGAAAAACGGGTATCATAGTAATAGACATAATTTTATCAATTCACCCGGGAGGAATCACCATGAACACCATTCACGTACCCGTCAGGGACGCCTACAATGTGTACATCGAGCGGGGCATTCTCGCGAAATGCGGCCCGCTGATCGAGGATCTCATCGCCGGCACGACCTGTGCCATCGTCACCGATGACAATGTGGACAAGCTCTATTCCGACAAGCTCATTGCCGCCCTCACGGATGCCGGCCTGAAAGCCGTCAAGTTCGTGTTCCCGCACGGCGAAGCCTCGAAGTGCAGCGCTACTTTGCTGCAGCTCTACAGCTTTCTCTGTGAGCATGACATCACCCGTGCCGATTGCCTGATCGCACTCGGCGGCGGCGTTGTGGGCGACCTCACAGGCTTTGCGGCGGCGACCTATCTGCGCGGCGTGCGCTATGTCCAGATCCCGACCTCGCTGCTGGCGCAGGTGGATTCATCCGTCGGCGGAAAGACCGCCATCGACCTCCCGGAGGGCAAGAACCTCGTCGGTGCCTTCTACCAGCCGGATGCCGTATTCTGCGACCCGGACACGCTCCGGACGCTCCCCCGCACCTTCCTCACAGACGGCATGGGCGAGGTCATCAAATACGGCATGATCGCTGATGCAAAGCTCTTTGACCTGCTCTGTGCGTGCGATCTTGACACCGTGCAGGAACATTTTGACGAAATCATCCCCGCCTGCGTTTCCGTCAAGCGGGATGTGGTCGCCGAGGATGAGCATGACACCGGCCTGCGGATGATCCTGAATTTCGGCCATACCATCGGCCATGCGATCGAGGCCTATTATCATTACGAGACCTACACCCACGGCTGTGCTGTCGCTGCAGGCATGTGCCTGATGACAAAATACAACGGCAGCTCCGAAGAATATGACCGCCTTGCCGCCTGCTGTGAGCGATACGGCCTGCCGACCAGTGTCGAAGCGCCCCTCTCGAAGCTCCTGCCGCTCTGCGGCCATGACAAGAAGCGCCTCGGTGCTGATATCCGCTACATCACCTGCAGCCCCATCGGCACAGCGCACATCAAAACTGCACCGTACCGTGAGTTCTGCAGACTCTTTGAAAGGTAAGGCGGCTATGGATCTTGTCATCACACCCCATCTGCTGTCCGGTACTGTTTCCGTCCCCGCTTCCAAAAGCATGGCGCACCGTGCGATCATCTGTGCAGCACTGTCCGGCGGCACCTCGCACCTGACCGGCGTTTCCACATCGAAGGACATCGAGGCGACCTGCGCCGTTATGACCGCATTCGGCGCATCCTGCGCCCAGAACGGCACTTCCCTCACCGTGACCGGCATCACCGCTCCCGGCGCAGATGCCATCGCCGATTGCTGCGAAAGCGGCTCGACGCTGCGCTTTCTCATCCCGGTTGCGGCTGCACTCGGCATCAGGACGGAATTTCACGGCCAGGGACGGCTCCCGGAACGCCCGATCACGCCCTATCTGCGGGAGCTCTCACAAAAGGGCATCCGTTTTGCCTATGATCATACAATGCCCTTCACCATCGAAGGCAGACTGCAGCCGGGCAGCTTCTCGCTGGAGGGCGATATTTCGTCCCAGTTCATCACCGGACTGCTGTTAGCGCTCCCGCTGCTGGACGGAGATTCCGAGATCATCCTGACCTCTCCCCTGCAGTCGAAGCCCTATGCGGATATGACCATCGACTGCATGGCAAACTTTGGCGTGACCGTGACAGAAACAGCGTCCGGCTATCACGTCCCCGGAGGTCAGCAGTACCGCCCCGCCGATCTCATGATCGAGGGCGATTATTCGCAGGCCGCATTCTTTTACGCCGCCAATGCCCTCGGCAGCTCGGTCACACTGCAGAATCTTTCTGAAAAATCTGTCCAGGGCGACAGGAAAATCATTGAAATTCTTTCCGATATGTGGTATAATAGAAAGGAAGAAGTCTATACGATCAGCGCCGAGGACATCCCGGACATCGTTCCGATCCTCTCCGTGGCCGCAAGTCTCGCCCCCGGCGTGACCCGGATCATCCATGCAGAGCGCCTGCGCATCAAGGAAAGCGACCGCATTGAGACGACTGCTGCCATGCTGCGTGCGCTCGGCGGACATGTTGAAATTCTCCCGGACGGGCTGGAGATCCACCCGATCGAGAGCTTCACAGGCGGCACCGCAGACAGCGCCGGCGATCACCGGATCGCTATGGCTGCGGCGATTGCAGCGACAAGGGCATCCGGTGAGGTCACGATCCTCGGAGCGGACTGCGTCCGGAAATCGTATCCGGATTTCTTCAAGGATTACCGAAACTTAGGAGGCGTTGCCAATGGCATCCATCTGGAATAACCGCATCTCTGTATCCATATTCGGTGAAGCGCACGGGCCTGCGATCGGCGTGACGGTCGATAATCTGCCGCCCGGCGAATTCATTGACATCAAAAAGCTGCATCAGTTCATGGAGCGGCGTTCTCCCGGCATCCACGAGGGCGGAGAATTCAATCAGATCATGTCCGGCATCCTCGGGGACAGGACGACCGGCTCCCCGCTCTGTGCCTTCATTCAGAATACTGAACCTGCCCAGCCCGATATGAGCCAGCTCAACCGGCTGCCTCGTCCCGGCCAGGCAGATTACACCGGAACTATGCGTTATCGAGGCTTCAACGATGTGCGGGACGGCGGGCATTTTTCCGACCGGCTGACCGCTCCCCTCTGCTTTGCAGGCGCTGTCTGCGGACAGATCCTGGAGCGCCGGGGCATCTATGTCGGTGCGCATGCGCTTGAGATCCACGGTGTACGTGATGCCGAATTTGACCAGGTAAATGTCAGCAAGGACGACATTCTTGCCGTCCGGGGCAAGAGCTTTCCGGTCATCAAAAATGCGCAGGGCAAGCTCATGCTTGAAGACATCCGCGCAGCACAGGAGGGCGGAGAATCCCTCGGCGGCATCATCGAATGCGCAGCGATCAATGTCCCGGCCGGTATCGGTTCCCCGATCTTTGACGGCCTGGAAAATTCCATTGCGCAGCTCATCTTCGGCATTCCCGGCGTGCGCGGCCTGGAATTTGGTGCAGGCTTTGAAACGGCGAAAATGGTCGGCAGCCAGAGCAATGACAGCTTCTATGTGGACGATCATGGCCATGTACGGACGCATTCCAATAACCACGGCGGCATCCTCGGAGGCATCTCCTCCGGTATGCCGATCACGCTGCGCGTCGCTGTCAAGCCGACAGCATCCGCAGCACAGCCCCAGGAATCCGTCAATCTTTCCACCATGAAAACCGAAAAGCTCGAAATCGAGACCGGCAGCGAAGCATGCATTGTTCCGAAGGTCGTTCCATGCGTAGAAGCCTGCGTCAACATTGCGCTGCTGTCGCACATGATGGATTATCCGCATTTCTGTGGCTGATCTGCCAAAGGAGGGGTACCATGAGCAAGAATATGCTGGATGAGAATCTGCTGAAAATTTCAGAAAAGGCCGATCGTGTCATTACCGATCCGACAATTGCAGGTATCCTTCTGTGCTACATGCTGTATCGGGTCGGAACACCGATAGACAGCGACCTGCTGTATGATATTGCTGTGACCGGCGGCTTCATCAATTATTTCACTTACAATGATGCGCTGCAGTCGCTGCATGATTCCGGCGCAGTCACCAGCAGTCAGAATCGTGATGGAGAGCTCACGTATGCTGTGAGCGAGATTGGCATTGAATCCGCTAAGCGGCTGAAAAAGATCGCTGCCAAATCCTACCGGGATCAGATCGTCACCAAAGCAAAGTTCGCCGTTACGAAGAAGCGCAACTCCAAAAATGTCCATATTACCTATGAGCCGCTGGAGCATGGCGGGCATCTGCATGTGACGCTCTGCGATGAGGATCTGACCCTGCTCGAGCTCCGGCTCTTCACACCCGATCAGCAGCAGGCCGATCAGATCGCAGAACAGATCTACGCCAAGCCCTCTGCGCTGTATCATGATGTGATCCAGGCGATGATGCGAAGAAACAACACAGCGATCGACCTGACAGATAATTAAGCTGGATCCCCCTTCCCATCGGGAAGGGGGATCCTTTTCTCTTTCTGTACGCCTCCAAAAAAAGAACCTCCCTTTCGGGAGGTTCTTTTGGGATTCAGTGCTTACGCATTTGCAACTTCCCACTCGTGGATCTCACGGGTGTACTTCGGCAGCGTAGCAGTTGCCGGGAATACCTGTGTTGCCCAGTTTGCAGAGCCATCAGCGCTTGCGCCTCTAACCGCTGCATAGATGAGCTGCAGAGCTGCATCAGATGCATTCAGAACAGCAGCATCATCTGCGCCGTTGCTGGTTGCGCCATGATCCTCAGACTCAGCGTTTACATCAGACAGGAAGTATACAAAGTTCTCGATCTTGGCATCATCCTGGATCGTAACAGATGCAGGATCCTTGCTTGCGCCATATGCTGCAGCAAAGATCAGAACCTTAGCTGCATCGGAAGCGTTGCAGACGCCATCGAGGTTGGTATCGCCCTTGACACCGATGAATACATTCGCATTGAACGGCTTCTCGTCGTCAGGAGTGAAGGTAACCTCATTCTTCGTACCATCAGGCATTGTCTCAGTGATCTTCGCCTGCAGCGGGATCCAGCAATATGCCAGGTCGCCCTGTCTGCCAAGGCCACTCTCATAGACAGCCTTCGGATTGTTCAGATTGCCCTCGAGCTTGTAAGCGGTCATCTGGATATCAACTGTGCTCAGCATTACCTCAACCGGATCACCGAGCTTGGTGCCATCGCTGCGAACAGCCTGACGGAACAGCTTGCCGCCCACATCTGCGAGACTGAACGGTCTCGGGTCGTGTGCAAAGTAATACTTGTCGCCGCCCTCAGCACTGTACTCAATGTAGTACTCGTACTCAACAGCAGCATCATCAACAGTCAGTACGATGTAACCGTTTGCCAGGGTCGGAATGATCGGCTC
>CAMNDR010000065.1 GCA_946535685.1 uncultured Clostridia bacterium
CCAAGCAGGATATCAAGGTGGAAATTTGCTCCAAGTGCCATCCGTTCTACACCGGTAAGCAGAAGCTCGTAGACACCGGCGGACGTGTTGACAGATTCAAGAGACGTTTCAATCTCGGTAAGTAATGCGAATGAGCAAACGGGTAGTGTGATACTGCCCGTTTTTTCATCTCTGCACGACCAAGGAGGATCGCATGGACTACTTTACGATCGCAGCCCCCATTGATACGAGCTTCACAGAGAAGCGCTCGGAATTTATCGGCTATCTCTCCCCTGTCCTGACCAATGATGAGGCGGTAGACTTCATCAATTCCGTCAAAGCGGGGCACCGGAAGGCAAAGCATCATGTTTACGCCTATATTCTGCGAGATTCCAACATCACCCGCTATTCCGATGACGGAGAACCCCAGGGTACGGCAGGCGTACCCGTGCTTGAAGTCCTGCAAAAGCGCGGTCTGACGGATGTTTGCTGCGTGGTCGTGCGGTATTTCGGCGGGATCCTGCTGGGCGGCGGCGGACTTGTGCGGGCGTATTCGCACAGTGCTTCCCTCACCTGCGATGCTGCACAGATCCGCCATATGTGCGAGAGCACGCCGCTCACGCTGCAAATGGACTACACCCTCTATGGCAAGGTCACAAATGTCCTCCCGAAATACGGCGTATTAGAGCGCAGTTCCGACTTTGGCACGGATGTGCTGCTTGAACTGACCGTCCGCAATGAGGTACTGCAGGCGCTGCAGGATGAACTGACCGAGCTTTCTGCCGGACGCATCGGCATGGAGACCGGAGCGCCGGGATATGCTGATTTTTCGGAAGTATCATAGTACAGAAATATCGGATCCCCGGATCAGAGAGGAGCGGTGTCATGTTTCTATCCAAGCTGATCATCTACACGCTCTACATCGTTTCCGGCACAGCACTTGGCATCGTTCTGCTGTATGCACGGAAGATCGACGGCATCCCCGATCCCGGAACGCAGACTGCGCTCCTTGTGTTTGCCTTGCTCTGCTTTGCATTTGCACTGAAAAATGTCTGGAACATCGTCAAATTTGCGTTACTGCAGCGAAAATCCAAACAGGGATCGCACAAAGGGGATCATGACGGGAAATCATTTTTCTGAAAAAAAAGAGGGTTTTTGCCCTCTCAATTTGTATATATAAATAGAGACAAAAATGCAGTGAAAGGAGCATCCGCATGACGATCCGTGAACAGCTTGAAGCAAATGAAGCCGGCTTCCTCTCTCCGAAAGCCTGCAAAAGCACCGATACCGGTGCCACGCTGCGGCTGCAGCCGGAGGAGCCCTGCCCCTACCGGACAGCGTTCCAGCGTGACCGTGACCGGATCCTCCACTGCAATGCCTTCCGTCGGCTCAAGCGCAAGACGCAGGTTTTTCTCTCGCCGGTCGGGGATCACTACCGCACACGGCTGACGCATACGCTCGAAGTGGCGCAGGTGGCACGGACGATCTCACGGGCAATGTTCCTCAATGAGGATCTGACCGAGGCAATCGCGCTCGGTCATGATCTCGGCCATTCTCCGTTCGGACATGCCGGGGAATCCATCCTGAACACGATCTGCCCGCACGGCTACCGGCATTACCAGCAGAGCATGCGGGTCGTAGACTGCATTGAACGTGACGGCGCCGGGCTGAATCTGACGCTTGCCGTCCGCAACGGCATCATCTGCCATACGAACCAGACCGCCGATACCTTAGAGGGCAATATCGTGCGGTTTGCCGACCGCATCGCCTACATCAATCATGACATTGAGGATTCCATGCGGGCGGGGATCCTGCAGCAGAGTGATCTGCCCCAAGAGGCGACCTCCGTCCTCGGTGAGACCAAGAATGAGCGCATCACCACCTGTGTGGCGGCGATCGTGGCGCACGGAACGGATTCCATCGGGATGGCCGACGACATCCAGGCAGCGCACGATCTGCTGCATGAGTTCATGTACGAGCATGTCTACCACAATCATACCGCCAAAAGCGAAGAGGTCAAGGCAAAGATCCTGATCGAGGAGCTGTACCGGTATTTCCGGAAAAATCCGGAGAAAATGCCGCAGCTCTACCAGGACATCGCCCGGAAAGAGGACATCGACCGGGCGGTCTGCGACTATATTTCGGGAATGAGCGACAGCTATGCAGTCAATCTGTATACAGAGCTGTTCATCCCGAAGGCATGGAAGTAGGTGCGGCATGCCCAGACTTCCTGATGAATACCTCCGGCGGCTGCAGGACAGTGCCAGCATCGTTGATCTGTTCAGCGCCTATACCGAGGTCAAAAAACGGGGGCGCACCTATGTGTGCCGCTGCCCCTTTCATTCCGAAAAAACGCCGTCCTGCACGATCTATCCGGAAAACCAGAGCTTTTATTGCTTCGGATGCGGTGCAGGCGGAAGCATCTTCACCTTCATTCAGAAGACCGAGAACGTCAGCTTTATGGACGCTGTGCGGATCCTCGCCCAGCGTACCGGCATCGAGCTCCCGCAGCAGAGTCCCGAGGAGCAGAAAACGGCGAATCTTCGCCGCAGATGCCTGGAGATCAACCGGGAGACTGCCAATTTCTACTACCTCAATCTGCTCAAAGGGCCCAATCGAGCCGGACTGCAGTACTTCGCAGGGCGAAAGCTCCTGCCGGAGACCATCAAGCACTACGGGCTCGGATTTGCGCCGGATGACTGGCACCAGCTCCGGGATCATCTGCGCTCGAAGGGCTACCGGGACGAGGAAATGGTGGCCGCTGGCGTCTGCAGGCAGAGCGAAAAAGGCGGCGTTTACGACTATTTCCGCAATCGTGTGATGTTTCCCATCATCGACCTGCGGGGCAGCGTGATCGCCTTCGGAGGGCGTGTGCTCGATGACAGCAAGCCGAAGTATCTCAATACCAATGATACGCCGGTCTTTCAGAAGGGATCCAATCTTTTTTCGCTGAATTTTGCGAAAAATGCCGCATCGAAAAAGATCCTGCTCGCTGAGGGGTATATGGATGTCATCGTCCTGAACCAGGCCGGTTTCCCGAACGCCGTCGCCACGCTCGGCACGGCCATCACTGAGGAACAGGCACGGATCATCGCCCATTATGCGGACGAGGTCATCATCTCCTATGACTCTGATGGAGCCGGGCAGACCGCCACACAGCGGGCACTGGGACATTTCAGCGCCGTCGGGGTGCCGGTGCGCATCCTGCATATGGAGGGTGCAAAGGATCCGGATGAATATATCAAAAAATACGGCGCAGAGCAGTTCCGGCTTCTCATTGAAAATGCCGGTGATGCGATCAATTTCAGACTTGACCGATGCAAGGAGGGGCTTGATCTCTCACAGGAGATCGGCAAGAATGAGCTGCTCCGGCGCACGCTCCGGGTACTTGCAGAGATCAGCAATCCGCTTGAGCGGGAAATCTACATCGTCAGAACCGCCCAGAATCTTGAGATCCGCCCGGAGGTCCTGCGGCTTCAGGTGGACAAGGCTGTGGAATCCGGCAAGAAATTTGCCAAACGCATGAAATTCCGGGCGATCGAAGCACAGTCCCTGCAGCGGGACGAGCTTAATCCGCAGTCGAACGAATTTCCCAAGGAAGCAAAGGCAGAACAGGAGATCATTGCCTATCTGCTGCGATATCCGGAGGAGTACGAGATGCTCTGGTCAATCGTACAGCCGGACGATTTCGCCACTGATCTGCACCGGCGGGTCTATCAGGCCGTCTGCCAGGCCATGCAGGAGCAGCAGACCAGATTTGACCTGACTTTGATCGAGGATCAGTTCAGCGTTGAGGAGATCGGACGGATCACCGGGATCATTGCGAAGTACCGGGATATCGAACTGAACCGTGATGCACTTGAAACATGTGTGGAAGTCCTGAAACAGAAGCATAAGGCTGCCGGCGGAGATTTTACAGAGGAAGATCTGCTGCAGGCAGTGGCAAACAGGAAAAAAAATGGATAATTTGGAGGTAGCGATGGATAAGAAATCTACTGTTGAAGCACTGCTCGACCAGGGAAAGTCTGACGGAAAACTGACAACACAACAGATCTCGGCCGCACTGGAGGAGCTGGATTTCGATGCAGATCAGATCAACGCATTCTATGACAACTGCGAGCAGCTCGGCATCGAGATCATAGATAACCAGACGATCGAGGAAGCGATCGACCTGGAGCATATCACCATCAATGAAAATCCGGATGAGGATCTGGATACTGATTTTGCTGCAGAAAATCTGGCGATCGACGATCCCGTCAAGATCTATCTGAAGGAAATCGGCCGAGTGCCGCTGCTGACATGTGACGAGGAGATCGAGCTCGCACGGGTGATGGCTGAGGGCACGCCGCTCCAGGCCAAACGTGCGCAGCAGCGCCTGTCTGAGGCCAATCTGCGTCTTGTCGTTTCCATTGCCAAGAAGTATGTCGGGAGAGGCATGCAGTTCCTTGACCTGATCCAGGAGGGAAATCTCGGGTTGATTAAGGCAGTGGAGAAATTTGACTATAATAAGGGCTTCAAGTTCTCTACCTATGCCACCTGGTGGATCCGGCAGGCCATCACCCGCGCCATTGCCGACCAGGCACGAACCATCCGCATTCCGGTACATATGGGCGAGATGATCACGAGAGTCAAGAAGGCCTCCAGCCAGATCCTTCACGAGACCGGCCATGATCCGACACCGGAGGAGATTGCAGAACGTCTTGAAATGCCGGTAGATCGTGTACAGGAAGCAATGCGCATTGCGATGGATCCCGTTTCGCTCGAAACGCCCATCGGTGAGGAGGAGGATTCCCACCTCGGTGATTTCATTCCGGACGACGATGCACCCGTTCCGGATGAAGCTGCTTCCAACACGCTGCTCAAGGAACAGCTTGAAAAGGTACTCTCAACCAAGCTGACTGACCGTGAAGCCAATGTACTCCGCCTGCGGTACGGCCTGATCGACGGTCGCTGTTATACATTGGAAGAGGTCGGCGCAAAGTTCAACGTGACCCGTGAACGCATCCGCCAGATCGAGGCAAAGGCACTCCGGAAGATCAGACCCGGTGCCCATCACACACTGAGTCCGTACATCTGACAGAACAAGGAGGAAGTTATGGATAAGAAGTCAACCATCGAAGCGCTGCTGGAACGCGGCAAGGCGGCCGGTAAGCTGACAACGCAGCAGATCTCGGTTGCACTGGAGGAAATGGATTTTGATGCAGATCAGATCAACTCCTTCTACGATAGCTGTGAACAGCAGGGCATCGAGATCATTGATAACAACAAGATCGACGAGGATTTCGACCTGAACAACATCGACATCAACGAAAATCCGGATGACGATCTGGATGCAGCCATCTCTACAGAAGGGCTTGCCGTGGACGATCCGGTCAAGATCTACCTCAAGGAAATCGGCCGTGTGCCGCTGCTGTCCAGTGATGAGGAAGTAGAGCTTGCCCGTGTCATGGTCGAAGGAACGCCCCTGCAGGCAAAGCGTGCCAAGCAGCGGCTGTCCGAAGCCAATCTGCGTCTGGTCGTTTCCATCGCCAAGAAATACGTCGGCAGAGGCATGCAGTTTCTCGATCTGATCCAGGAGGGAAATCTCGGCCTGATTAAGGCGGTAGAAAAGTTCGACTATAACAAGGGGTTCAAGTTCTCCACCTATGCGACCTGGTGGATCCGGCAGGCGATCACCCGTGCCATTGCCGATCAGGCACGAACCATCCGTATTCCGGTACACATGGTCGAAACGATCACCAAGGTCAAGAAAGCGCAGAACCAGCTTTTGCATGAAAACGGCCATGAAGCATCCGCAGAGGAAGTTGCTGCACGGCTTGAACTGCCGGTGGAGCGTGTGCGTGAGATCATGCGCATTGCACAGGATCCGGTCTCCCTTGAAACGCCCATCGGTGAAGAGGAGGATTCGCATCTTGGGGACTTTATCCCGGATGATGATGCACCCGCACCGGCGGATGCGGCTTCCCATACGCTGCTCAAGGAACAGCTTGAAGAAGTGCTGTCCACACTGACTGAGCGTGAGGCAAATGTGCTCAAGCTCCGTTTCGGTCTGATCGACGGCCGTTCCCGGACACTCGAAGAGGTCGGTGCGCAATTCAATGTCACCCGTGAGCGCATCCGCCAGATCGAGGCAAAGGCGCTGCGCAAGCTCCGCCATCCGAGCAGAAGCAAAAAGGTACGGGATTTCCTGGATTGATCAACAAGCCCCTGCAGGAATGCAGGGGCTTTAGGCTGTCGATAAAGTCCGTATTTGCCGCCTTCAGGCGGCAGGAAAAGCAATGCAGAGC
>CAMNDR010000066.1 GCA_946535685.1 uncultured Clostridia bacterium
AAGGGACGCTTCGCAGTGAAAAAAGCTGGACCAAAAACTTTTGAGTTCGCTCCGCTCTTTTTTTGCGCCGTGCCGGAGATGGCACGGGATGTCTTTTGCTCAAAAATCGTGAAATTGTCACAAAATGTATTGACACCTGAAAATGATTATGGTATAATGATACCATGATACCGGCGAAAGTGCCGGAACAGAGACAGCGGAGCCACGGCATGCAACTGTTCTGCGGCATCCGCAATTTATGAGGAGGGAATCATGAAAAGACTGGTCACACGAAGCGACTTTGACGGCCTGGTTTGTGCCATGCTGCTCAAGGAGCTGGATATCATTGATGAGATCAAATTCGTCCATCCCAAGGATGTGCAGGACGGCAAGGTCGAGCTTTCTGAGAACGACATCACCACCAATCTGCCCTTTGACAAGCGTGTCGGACTTGCATTCGACCATCACGAAAGCGAGCTGATCCGCAACAGGCGTGAGGACTATGAGGGCAAATACATCATTGACGGTCAGGCGAAATCCGCAGCCCGTGTGGTTTATGATTACTACGGCGGTGCCGGGACCTTCAAGCGGGTCTCCGAGGAGATCATGTGGGCGGTGGATAAGGGCGACAGCGCCGATTTTACTGTGGATGAGATCCTCAACCCCACCGGCTGGGTGCTGATGAATTTCCTGATGGATGCCCGGACGGGTCTGGGGCGGTTCCACAATTTCCGCATCTCCAACTATGCGCTCATGATGGAGCTGATCACCTATTGTGTGGATCACACGATCGAGGAAGTGCTGGCGCTGCCGGATGTCAAGGAACGAGTGGATCTGTATTTCGAGCAGCAGACGCTTTTCAAGGAGCAGCTCCGCCGCATCACCCGCATCGAAGGCAAGGTCGCTGTCATCGACCTGCGTGAGGAGGAGACGATCTACGCCGGCAATCGCTTCATGGTCTATGCAATGTGGCCGGAAGCTGAGCTTTCCGTGCATGTGGCCTGGGGCTTCCGCAAGCAGAACACGGCTGTCATGATCGGCAAGTCCATCGTCAACAGGCATTCTGACTTCAACATCGGCGAGCTCTGCCTGACCTACGGCGGCGGCGGTCATGCCAATGCCGGCACCTGCCAGCTTGACAACGACAAGATCAACGATGAACTGCCGGTCATCCTCGACAAGCTCAACGGAAAGATCCCGGTATAACCCTGCTGCGCCCGGCACTCTGTCGGGCGGCTGTCACAAAGGAGAGACATTATGAAGCGCTTCCGGAAAACCATCGCTGCTGTCTGCGCAGCCGTTCTGCTGGGCACAGCCGGCACCATGCAGATGACCGCCTCTGCCCTCTCGGAAACAGAGCAGTACTACCTCGGTGACATCAGCGGCAATGGCCTTGTCGATGTGCCGGATATTATTATGCTGCAGCAGTATCTGCTCGGACTTCCCGTGAATCTGCAGGCGGATCGTGTGGATCTCGGCGACATCGACCGCAATGACGTGATCGACATCTTTGACCTGGGCTATCTCAAAAAGATGGTGCTCGGCACCTATACGCCGGAGCAGCCCGATCCTCCGCCGGATACCTCGCTCTATGCGCCGACCACGGATCAGTTTGAAAAATCCATGCCATGTACCGGGACAGCAAAGCTGCTTTCAGTCTTTGTGGAGTTTCAGGACAGAAAATTCTCCGACCAGAAGCTGCCCCTTGATACACTGCGGGAGGAGCTTTACGGCACCGGGCAGGCCGGGGAGCCCTATGACAGCATCACAGGCTGGTATGACCGGGCATCCTACGGCAATCTGCGGATCGAGGGCGACTGCCTGTATGTCACCTGCAGCGGCAATATGTCGGATTATATGTACTGGGATGAGCAGGGAACGCCGCTGTATGAAAAGACAGCCGTAGAGGTGCTCACGGCGATCGACGAACAGGTCGATTTCTCGCAGTATGACGGCAACGGCGACGGCCTGATCGACTGCATGAGCTTTGCTGTTCCGCTGGATGATGCAAGCTATGATGAAAAGCAGTACTGGTGGGGCTGCACGGCGATCTGGTACGAAAACCCGTACTTTACGATCGACGGGATGCGGCCGTACAACTACATCATCATGGATCAGTCTCCCTATGCGGAAACGATCTGGACGTACAAGCAGACTGCCATCCATGAGATGGGGCACTGTCTCGGGCTGCCGGATTATTATGTCTATGGTGACGGCGATCACTACACGTCCTCGGAGGGTCTTATCGGCGATGCAGGATTTGAGCGGATGGATGATTCCGTCGGTGATTTCTCCAGCTTCTCCAAGCTGATGCTCGGCTGGCTGTCACACGACCAGGTGCAGTGGTATGAGGGAAGCGGGGCGCAGACCTTCGAGCTTTCCGATCTTTCCACACAGGGAAGCTGCCTGATCCTGCCGGTCAGCGCAGAGCCGGGAGATCTGCATGCGGAATATTTCATGATCGAATACCTCACACCCATCGCCAACAATGTCGATATGAAGGCCTATGCCTGGTGGAATGAGCCCTACGGTGTCCGGATCCTCCATGTGGATGCAGAGCTGTTCACGGATCAGTGGAACCGGACAGCGTTCAAATATGATAATTTCGGGGAAAACTACCTCGGCAGCGACCGGTTCCGGGTGATCCGCCTGGTCAATGAGCAGGAGCACGGGCCGTTTTACCGGACAGGCAATATCTGCACATTCGGCACGGCCAATTTTGCCGGATATGATGCCAACGGCTACCAGACGGTGAACACGGGCTATACCGTGACCATCGGTGAGATGCGGGATGGCAGATGCACGGTGACGGTGGAAAAGCAATAGCGCGATGACGCACAAAACAGCCCTCTCTGCGGATGCAGAGAGGGCTTGGTCTGTCAAAAAATACTCCTCGAAAGCGCGAAGCGAGACCCCTGTGCTGTGCATCCCGCTTCAATCCTCCTTTGGCTGGAAAAACCGGCCGGTGAGCTTTTCGGTCTTGACCTCGTTGATGAAGGCCGCCGGGTCAGTCTGCTTCACTGCACGGATGACCTTTTTTGACTGCGCTGCCGATACCACCGAATAGACCACATTGCGCGCGCAGTGCTCATAGGATCCCTCACCCTCAAGGATGGTGGCGCCATGCTGCGTTGTGCTGTAGATCACCTTGCAGATCTCCGCCGGGCGGGTCGTGACGATAAACAGCGTGCTCTGCTGGAATTTCTTGTACAGCCCCCGCAGCACCGCCGTGCAGGTGTACTGGAACAGGATCGAATACAGCGCTTTGTCCCAGCCGAACAGAAGCCCCGCAATGCACAGGATCACCGCATTATAGCCGAGAATGATATTGAATGAGTCAATGCCGCGCCGCTCCGACAGGAAGATCGAGATGAAATCCGTCCCGCCCGAGGTCGCTCCTGCATTCAGACAGAGGGCGATCGCAAGGCCGTTGAGAATGCCGCCGAAAATGCTGATGAGCAGCACATCCTGTGTGAGGAACATGTCCGGGATGAGATCGGTGAATACGGAGTTGAGGAGGATCATCACGCACGAGAACAGCGTGAATTTCTTCCCGATATAGCGGAATCCGATGTATACCGGCACCGCATTCAGCAGGAGATTGACGGGCGTGAACGGCAGCGCAATATGCAGCATCATGTCCGCTGCACGCTGGATCAGGATCGTCAGCCCTGTCACGCCGCCTGGGTACAGCCCGCCGGTGTTGACAAAGGTCTTGGTGTTCAGCGCCATCACAAACGCCGCCGCTGTCACCGCCAGCAGCGTCAGCAGATCCTTCCTGGTCGGTTTCATAAGTCCTCCTTTCGGTTGCACAGAAAACAAACCGGACTGCCGCATCTGCAGCAGTCCGGTATCGTCGGTCAGACGTTGTGCTTGACTCTCTGGCTCTCCTCCGCACGCTTTGCATCGTTGAAGCGATCCAGTGTGCCGACCAGATAGCCGGTGATGCGACGGATGCGGTTGAACGGAACCGTATCGTACTTGTAGTCGATATCCACATAGTCACCGTCGATCTTGAACGTGACCTCTGTATAGATGCGCTCAGGGTGCTTCTTGCGAAGCATATCGACATATGCCTCCATCTCTGCATGCGTCATTTCGCCGCCGATAACATTACATTTCATGATCATAGCCTCCAGTGCTGCAAAATTCAGTGTAATCATAGTATACCACATTTAGTGGTGCTTGTCAAGAGGCAGCACAATAATTTGTTGATTTAACAAACCGTGCACAAACGCGTCTGCAGATAGTATGGGCCAAAAAAGAACGCCCATGCATCGCAGTTTGGCATAGATGTTCCGGAAAGGCGGGGCACAGGATGCCAATTTCAGGCAATTCTTTTTGTGAAGATGTGCCATATCGGGCAGCGCTTTTTTATGGAATTGTCCGACGGATTTCAACAGCCCGCAGACAGCGTAGTGATTTGCCGAAAAAACAAAGCTCCCCACCGGGGAAGGTGGGGAGCTTTGCCATGATATAGGGATTATATAGGGGATGTCGCCAATGATTGGGGATTCATCGGCATGATTTTATTATAGAAGATAAATGTGAGCATATTATGAAAAGAATCTGAAAAGTTTATGATAAAGCATGAAATGATACAAAAAATCAGTTTAGCCACATATTACCATATAATAGGTCAGCTATCACACGGTGTCACTGCATAAGGATCCCTGTTTCGGGCATACTACCTGCGTATCAAACTTCCGGAGGTGGCAATATGCCAAAGAAAAGCGGCTCCAGCATCCGGCTGGCGCATCATCCCTGTGTCTACAGCTTCGCCGCCGTGGTCGGCAGCAAGGAAGCAGACGGCCCGATGGGAAAGTATTTCACGCACACCGAATCCGATCCGATGCTCGGTCAGAAAACCTGGGAGCAGGCCGAAACACGCCTGCAGCAGATGGCGCTGCAGGATGCGCTGCAAAACGGCTGTCTGCAGCAGGAGGAGCTTGACTGCATCATTGCAGGCGATCTTGTCAACCAATGCACGTCCTCGACCTTTGCGGCAAGGCACTCGGCGGTGCCGTTTCTGGGGGTGTACGGCGCCTGTTCCACGATGGCGCAGGCGCTGCTCATTGCCGGGATGCTCACGGATGCGGGCTTCACAAGATTTGCGGCTGCCGTCACATCCTCGCACTTTTCCACCGCAGAACGGCAGTTTCGCTTTCCCCTCTCCTATGGCGGTCAGCGCACGCCGACTTCCCAATGGACATGTACGGCATCCGGTGCCGTGGTGGTGTCCGCCGAGGGAAATCTCCCGCGGCTCGTGGGAGGCTGCATCGGGCGGATCGTGGATCTCGGCGTGACGGATGCGACCAATATGGGTGCTGCGATGGCGCCGGCGGCAGCGGACACGATCTTCCGCTATCTGCGGGATACACACACGAAGCCGGCGGACTATGATGCGATTGTGACCGGCGATCTGGGGAACATCGGCTCTCCGCTGCTGTATGAGCTGCTCGAAAAGCAGGGCATCTGCATCCGGGAAGTGCATCACGACTGCGGGGCAATGATGTTCAGCGAACAGACGCAGGATACGCATGCGGGCGGCTCCGGATGCGGATGCTCGGCGAGCATTTTGGCGGGGTATTTTCTCCCGCAGCTCCGGGACGGACGGCTGCACCGGATCCTCTTTGCTGCGACCGGTGCGCTGCTCTCGGCGATGTCGTCCCAGCAGGGCGAGAGCATCCCGGGGATCTGTCATCTGGTCGAACTTACGGCATAAGGAAAGGAGAACGTCATGGTAATGGATCTATGGAAGGCATTTCTGGTAGGCGGGATCCTGTGTGCTGTCGGGCAGGTGTTGATCGACTATACCAAGCTGACTCCGGCACGCATCCTCACGGCATTTGTGGTCAGCGGCGTGATCCTCTCCGGACTTGGGCTGTATCAACCACTGGTAGATTTTGCCGGCGCAGGCGCAACTGTGCCGCTCACGGGCTTCGGGCATCTGCTGGCGAAGGGCGTGCGGGAGGCACTGCAGGAGGATGGCTTTCTCGGCGTTCTGACCGGTGGTCTGACGGCGGCATCCGGCGGCATTACGGCGGCACTTGCTGCAGGACTGCTGGCGGCAGTCT
>CAMNDR010000067.1 GCA_946535685.1 uncultured Clostridia bacterium
TGAACATGACGCACTTGTCAACGACCGCCCGGACGGCATCTTCCGTGTACTCCACCTGATAGATGGCATCGGTCGTGCCGTTTGCATGATTCTCCTGTATCTCCATGTAAACATAGACAATAGCGAGGATTTCTTCCTCTTTAAAAGAGAAATCCCAGGCATCATTTTTGATGGTATTCTTGTAATCATTGGTCGGAAATCCCTTATCAAATACTATCTTCGGGGCTTCCGGTTTAGTACGTTCCACATAGACCAGATCGCTGTGTTTCAGATCATTTGTATCATAATGCAGACCGTCAATGAGCCGGTTAAACTCCTCCCGCTTATCGTTCAAGACCGTTTCCAGAAGCTGCTTGCCCAGATCATACTGCGGATCGACTTCCACCAGACCAGCAGCCTCCTGATAGGCACGCTGCATTGTTGTTCCTGCCGCCGATCCGCTCGTGATAAAGACCACAAGAGAAGCCAGCAGCAGAAACAGGATGATCACGACAGCAAAGATCAGGATCACCGGACTTGCCAGTTCTGCAATGACCGTCGTTGCTGCATCTGCGGCAATCTTGGTGATCTTCATGGTTGTCCGAGCCGCTGCCTGTGCCGTTTTTATGGCAGCCTTGCCGGTTTCCTTTGCTGCCGTGCCGGTTGTCCGGATCGTGCGCCGAGCATTTCTTGCGGTTTGTCCTGCCGATCTGATGCCGGATACAGCCTTCTTCCCGGAGGTGTAACCAAACCGCACACTCTCCATGCCGGTGTCGGAAGCATCGTCCTTATTGATCTGCCGATTGATCGGATTCATCCGCATCACCTGATTCCTTGTTTAATGCATCGAAAGTTTCCCCGAATTTCGTGGAAATGATCTTGTATAGCCGGGTATTTGTCGGAATCTGCGCTTCAAACGGGATGACCCCGAACCCGTCTGCATAGATCAGACCGGAGCCGGGTTGCGCATTGGTCACATACGCCATCGTATCCGGAGAGAGCTTCAGCAGCCGTGAAAGCTGCTCACGGTCGGTTGCATTCTGGGAGAGCATCACCACAAACTGTGTGTTGGACAGCATCGTCCTCGCAAGCTCCGAGCGCAGCAGATCCTCCACATTCTGCGTGATGCCGGTCGGGATACCGCCCCATTTTCTTGCACGTTTGTACAGCTCATAGAAGAAGTTGGCGGACTGTTCGGACTTGAAAAGAAGATACATTTCATCGACATAGATACGAGTACCGATGCCCTTCGCACGGTTCTTCGCCACCCTATCCCAGAGGTTCTCCAGCACGATCATCATGCCGAGTGTTTGCAGATTCTTGCCCAGATCCTTGATGTCATAGACCACGATACGTTTGTTGATATTCACATTAGACGGGTTTGAAAAGACATTCATAGAACCATGAACATATAAATGTAAGGTCTGCCGCAGATAGGCGACCGCCGCTCTGGTTTCGTCCGCCACATGCTGCTCATACTCCTCCAGCACAGCATAGTATTCTTTCAGCGTGGGCTTCTCATACTTCCGGTAGGTTTCGTGCATCACGTTATCAATGATGGTTTTCTGGATCGGCGTGATCTCCTGATCGCCAAGTATGCAGGAGAAGAACGACAGCATGAAGTCCAGCTTTGCCTTGATCGGATCGTAGTCTTTATCGTCCTTGTCGGGATTCTCGGTCAGATCCATCGGATTGATGTGTGTGCCGGAATTCTCGGAGATATAGATCACTTCACCGCCGAGTAGCTCTGCCAGTGCCGTATATTCCCGTTCCGGATCAAGGATCAGAATTTCATCCTGTGTAGAAAGGATTGAATAGGTGATTTCCATCTTTGCAAGGTAACTTTTGCCGGAGCCGGGTACACCGAAAAAGAAGCCGTTCGGATTCTTTAGTTGCTTGCGGTCGAACAGGATAATGCTGTGCGTCATCAGGTTCTGCCCGTAGTACAAGCCTCCCTCATGCAGCAGCTCAACCGCATTGAACGGCATGAAAATCGCCGTGCTTTCGGACGACAGTGTGCGCCGCACC
Source organism: uncultured Clostridia bacterium (assembly GCA_946535685.1). Classification (GTDB taxonomy): domain Bacteria; phylum Bacillota; class Clostridia; order Oscillospirales; family Ruminococcaceae; genus UBA3855. The sequence continues at coordinate 2,008 of CAMNDR010000067.1, forward strand.
TGTAGATTCTGTTCCTTGTCGCAGGACATGGAATTGCCGATCGGCAGTACACTGGCAAATGCCTGCTCCTGCCGGTAGGGTGCGTTGATCGGCTCGATGTTGTTGGTGCGGAGAATCGTATGGATCAGCGCCGTGTTCCGCTCCAGCTCATCGAAGCTATCCGCCGTCACCATGATGATGAACTGACAAAGTGTCATCTTCTGGCTGCGTTCCCGCAGATCGAGCAGGAACTCCTGCGCCTGTGCCTGATTGATCGCCAGCTCGGAGCCCTCCACAGGATTTACGAATGCTCCACGTGAGGAATCTACCGCATTCCGTACCTTGACGATTTCCTCCTGCTTCATGTCGGTGAGCTTGCGCTGCAAGAGCCGCTGTGCCTCGGCAGGCTCCACAAATTCAATGTTGTGGGTGATGATGAGTGACAGATTCAGCTCAACCAGACTGCTGAACAGGTTGTCAGTCAGCCGGTCGCAGTCGATCCGCTTGACATACAGGCAGCGTGCGTAGGTGTTATTGTACAGGAAATAGTCCTTCTTGAACTCAAAATAGTCCGGGCAGCAGAGCATTTTCTCCGACTGCCGTGCGAACTCCTGCATCGTTGCAGGGCGGATAGGTGTATTGACATCGCAGAGAATATCTGCCATCAGCCGCACCCGTTCATTGGCGGTCAAGGCGATCAGGCTGGTGCCGATCCCGTTCATGCAGGACAGTAGATGCACCTCGATGGCAAAGAACTTGTTATTGGCAGCATCAAGGCTTACCGCTGGAACCGTCACCGTGAAATAGATCCGGCAATGGATGCCCTTCTTTGTTTCGGTGATCTTGTTCCGCAGTATCTGGTTGAACTCATGCCGCTCTCCGTCCAGCCCGTCATGCTGTTCTTTCAGCAGCATTTTCGCCTCAAATTCATCCTGATTGATCTTGGTATTCACCAATGTCACTTGCAGCGTAGCGGAATTGTCATATCCGTTCAGAAGCCCGACATATTGCTGCATCAGCTCATCTTGCTGGTCTTTGGTCAGGGACATGTAATTCACATCCGGCACCAGATAGGTCTTGCTGTACAGATTGCATGTCTCCTTCCCGACCTTGACATTGCTGTGGTTGAGCATCACATAGTTGCTGACAAAGCTCTCGTAAGGCATGGCCTGGATGGTCGTGCGCTTGATCTGGCGGCGAGCTTTCGGCGTTTTCTTGCGCTGCCCCTTTTTCAGATCCGCTTCACGCTCCCGGTCAACAGTCCTTGCCGAGCGCTCGTCCTTTTCTTTTCTGAAAAGCAAAAAATCATCTCCATTCTGTTTCATCATCCTCGTATTCCAGCCGCTGCTGCTCGATCTCCAGTTCCAGAAGCTCCTCATTTAGCCCGATGAACAGGTTGGCATCTGTATCTTCATACACACGCTTCTGCGGCAGGAAATAGTACCGGAACATGACCTTGACAAACTCCTCAAACACCATTCCCTTGAAATGCAGAAAGCCGTAACCGGCAAACGGCACCACAATCAGGATCACAAGCCACAGCAGCAGATCATTGGAGATCTTCCCGTAGCCAAACACCCCGACCGGCACACCGACTGTAATGGGCCCGCCGATGGCAATGAGCTGCCGCAGCGACAGACCGGCGATGATCTTAGACTTGTACTCCTGAATCTCCGCAGGAATCTTTGCTTCAAGCATATTTTCCTCCTATCCGATGCCGCAGATCTTCTTCGACCATGCGTTTGATTTCACAACACCCAGCCCCAGCGATATCAGCGCCACTAACTTTAGCACAGGCATCCCGGGATAGGCTGTCTGTACCGTGGTGTTGACTGCTAAATAGATGATGAACATCACCACGATCATGGATACTTGCAACACCACAGCGATGTAGTTTTTGATAAAACTTTTCGCCACATCATGCGTGGTATCCGAAGCGAATGTCGCCAGCGGCAACGGCGCAAAGATCGTGTAGATACACAGCTCAAACACACGCCCCGTTGCGATCACAAAGACGATATACGCAATGGCTTTCATGATCCAGAAATACGGCTGCAACAGGATCATGCTCATGGTCGGCATGAACGTCACTGCCGTGGTGGGATTGGGCAGGGGATCAGTATTCAGATCCTTGCCCGGGAACTGTGCGTTCGGGTAGAACATCCGGACGGCATCCTGCGAAATCACATAGCTGTATGTCGTCCGGGTAGAACCGGCACCCACATCCATCCAGAAGTCCCACCAGCCTTTTTTGACCATCTTCGTCATCACGCCGTCCTCATCCGTCCAAGTGTAGGTTTCCGTTGTACCGAACGGCAGGAACTCCATCGAAGCGTGGATCGCTTGCAGGTTGATGTAGTTGAAACCCTGATAGATGCAGCCCATAATTACGTCCGAATTCTGCACGACCTGTTTGATGACGATGATCTTCACCAGAAACACCAGCACATTCTCCCACCGGGATGACCATTCAAAATTGACAGTTTTCCGGAAGAATTCGACCATCAGCAGGAGCGTTGCCACGATCAGAGACATCGTGACGGAAGCAAGGTGAATCCGCTGCAAAATGAGCGACTGTACGCCGAATCTGGTGGACAGATTGTCAATGACCGCATAGGGAGAGATCTGCGTGAAGTCAAAGGCGTTATCGAGGATCTCATTCGTCTCTTTCACATTCGCCGTGATTTCGGCATAGATGTCCTGTATCTGGTAGCCGAGCAGATCGGCATGAGCGGTCAGCGGATTCATATTAATCAGTACCATGATGATGATAAATAGGTAGATCTTTTTCCGCAGCGAGAGCTTGTTTCTTCGCAATTGCAATTTCATCCAACCGCCCCCTTACGTTACAAACAGCGGCAGCAGCGTAGAGACCGCTGCCGTAATGCCGCCAGCCGCCATCGTTTTTAGCCCTGTGACCTTGCTCCCGGGATTGTTGTCCTTGGTGGCAAGTCCGAACAGGATACCGCCGAGGAACATTGCCAGAGCGCCGACCCGCCTTGCCCATCTGCCGATGAAACGCATGATCGCTGCGAACTCTTCATTTGCCGCAGTCGCCGTATACGAGGACGGTATCTCAAAAATACCGAGATTCCCGACCGCAGCCACGATCATGAAGCCGGAGACCATCGTTAATACAGCCTGTAACTGCTCTTTGGCATCATCTGATTTGACAGACAACGCAAATTTGACAGCGCCGATAAACGCCACAATGCCGCCGATCCTTGCAATCCATGTGCTGAAAAAGTCGATCCCGGACTGCGCAATTGCAGCCGGATCCGACGTGGAAGGCAGCGGCGGCAGGATATGCCCGCTTAATAATAGTAGATGCATCATAACCTCCACTTCCGCTGCATCCCCGGCAGAGCGCCGGGGAACAGCTTACTGCGATCAGGTGAACAGATCAAACATGTCGGCGGCGAGACAGATTGCCACCACGATAAAGCCGGCTACCATCGTCATTAAACCGGTCTGCTTCTGGTCAGCGTTGTTGTCCTTGATGGCAAGTCCGAACATGATGCCGCCGATCAGGGCGACCGCAGCACCGATTCGCCGGATCCATGTGATAAAGAAGGTCAGCACTGTTGTGTACGATCCCTCTGCGCCGGTGGCACCGGCATTACCGCCATTGCCTCCGTTACCACCGTTGGCAGCAGCCGCCAGCGGTACGATACCACCCCTCGCCGCTGCGATCGTCACGGTCGGCGCTTCCATTGTGAGAATGTCATCCTCCTGCAAATCCAGTGTCACAGCTTCCGCAGTCTGTGCCGGAACCTCGGCTGCACAGGCGGTCATAGCCGTGAACGAGAGGACAAGTCCCATTGTGAGTACTGTCAGCATCAGCGCTGCCAGCGTTTTTACATGCTTCATTGTCATTACCTCTTTCCATTTTGTGCGAGGATTGTTTAGAACAGATCCTCAATTCCCATGCCGAAATCCTCGGCATCCTGCCAGTTGCTCAGATCCTCCGCAACGGCTTCCGCATAATGCTCCGTTACTTCGATCAAAGCGGTCACATCTTCCGCCTCCAGATCTTCAATTCGTTC
>CAMNDR010000068.1 GCA_946535685.1 uncultured Clostridia bacterium
CCCGCCACACGGATTTCAGATAGATCTCCAGGCTGATGATCGCCCGCTCATTCAGAAAGTCCTGGCCGTTCATCTCCATCTGCAGCACGGCAGTTCCGTTCTGCAGGATCTCGACCGTGTGGGACCGGATCTGCCCCATGCGCCCGTTCCCGTCGATGCTGACGGTAAACACGAGCTTCTGGATGGATGCCGGGAGCCGTGCAAGCTGTACATCAAACACCGCTGCGCCGCCGGATTCGTTCAGCGTGATCTCACCGTCAGGGGAGGCGAGCTGATTATAGAAGATCATATACCGGTCATCCGAGAGCTTTTCATTTCCGTCCACGCCGAAGCAGGTCGTGTCATAGACCGCCCCGCCCTGTGTCCGGATGCGCACCTGGAACGGCTGGTTGGTATTGAGGTAGTCGTCGAGCTTTGCCCGATAGCCTCGCTGCATGTTCACATTTCATTCCTCCCATCCTTGTGATGACGGACAGTATCGCACAGGAAATGCACCGCATTTCTTCTGCGCTATTGTCCTAAAAACAGCAGAGCAGAAATCCAAGAACAACTTCCGCTCTGCTGCATTTTGCTTTTATTTGTACCGTTCCGCCAGCATACGGATACCGGCGTCCGTGGTGCCCTGGCCGATCGCATTGAACTTCCAGGTGCCGTTATGACGGTACAGCTCACCGAAGATCATTGCTGTCATGTTGTCATAATTCTCAGACAGATTGTATCTGCACATCTCCTTGCCCTTGTCATCGCAGATGCGGATGTAGCAGTTCCGGATCATGCCGAAATGCTGATGGCGGGACGTACACTCGAAGATGTTGACCACAAACACGATCTTGTCATATTCCGGCGGGAGCTTCTGCAGATCCACCATGATCTGCTCGTCATCGCCCTCACCGGCGCCGGTCAGGTTGTCGCCCATGTGGCGGACGCAGCCGCTTCTGTGCTCCAGATTGCCGAAGTACACAAGATCTGCATTGGTCACGAGCTTGCCGCCCTGGCAGACGATGGCAGATGCATCGCAGTCGATCTCCTCTGAGGAGCTGAACAGGCTCTTGAGAAAGCCGCCCTTTTCGGGTGCAGCCTCATCCCAGCCAAGACCGACCAGCACGCTGGTCAGTGCGCCGCCGGATTCCTTCTTCAGCTCAACCTTCTGTCCTTTTTGCAGACTGACTGACATGGTATGCCTCCTTGTACGGTCACATCACGGAGACCCGCTGTGAACGGATCTCCGTGTGACCAGATCTTATACGTTAACGCCGAAGTTCTGGCAGAGTGCGAACAGACCGCCCTGGAAGCCGCTGCCGATGGCATTGAACTTCCACTCGCCGTTGTTTCTGTAGAGCTCGCCGACAACGATCGCTGTCTCGATGGAGAAGTCCTCACCGAGGTCATAGCGGATGAGCTCCTCGCCGGTAGCCTGATCCAGAACATGGATATAAGCGTTGCTTACCTGGCCGAAGTTCTGGCGGCGCTCGTCTGCCTCATAGATGGTAACGGTGAAAGCGATCTTGCTGACATTTGCCGGAACGAGGCTCAGGTCAACCTTGATGACCTCATCGTCGCCCTCGCTGCCGCCGTCGGTGTTGTCGCCGGAGTGCTCAACAGCGCCGGAGCTGTGCTTGGTGTTGCTGTAGAAGATGAAGTCGGCATCAGAAGAAACCTTGCCGTTCTCGCCGCAGAGGAATGCGGAAGCATCGAGGTCGAAATCAAAGCCGCCGTCGTACTTGTTGGTGTCCCAGCCGAGACCTACGATCAGCTTGCTCAGACCAGCTCTGCCCTTTGTCAGATCAACCTTCTGACCCTTTGATAAACTTACTGCCATGGTAATTACCTCCTAAAAAGAAATTGGTTTTATATAACAGACAAATGCCTGTTATTTACTTGGAAACAGCCTTGGTGATGGCCTTGCGGATGATGTCGATCGGGATGATCAGGAATGCTGCCCCTAAGCAGATCAGCCATGTCTGCACGTTCAGGGGCTCTACGCTCAGAGCCTTTCCGCCGAACTGTACGAAGATGAACTGTACAGCCAGGAGCGCACCCATAACGAGCAGGAAATTCCTGTTTCTGCCGAGCTGCTCAAAGACGTTCATGTGCTCTGTTCTGGCGTTGAAGCCGTTCCAGGTGATCGCCATCATGAAGGTCGCAAACAGTGCCGAGCGGAGATATTCCACATCGTGGCCGCCGCCGAACATGTCATTGAATGCCGGAACAAAGCGGATGCACAGGCAGACTGCAGTGATATACAGACCGGAGATGACAAACTGGATGAACATCGGCTTGCTGACGATGCTTGCCTGTCTCGGGATGGGCTTGTCCTTCATATATTCCTTCAGAGCCGGCTCGGAACCGAATGCGATCGCAGCGAGTGTATCCATTGCGAGGTTGACGAGCAGGAGCTGCACGACGGTCATCATCTGCTCGCCGTTGTCGCCGAGGAGCGAACCGATGAAGCAGGTGAGCACGGCAGCCACATTGACCGTGAGCTGGAAGATGAGGAACTTGCGGATGCCCTTGAACATGGTACGTCCATAGAGGATCGCCTTTGCGATGGAGGAGAAGTTGTCGTCGAGGATGGTGATATCGCCGGCCTCCTTGGCGACCTCGGTGCCGCTGCCCATTGCGAAGCCGACATCGGCCTTTTTCAGGGCAGGGGAGTCGTTGACACCGTCACCGGTCATGCCGACAACATAGTCAAGCTCCTGTGCGCAGCGCACCAGACGGCTCTTGTCGGTCGGGAGCGCTCTTGCAACGACACGCAGATTCGGGAGAGCCTTCTTGAGCTCGTCATCTGTGAGCTCGCCCATCTCCTGAGAGGTGAGTGCCACATCGGTATTGTTCTTGAGCAGACCTGCATCCTTGGCGATGGCAACAGCGGTCTCCTTGCGGTCACCGGTGACCATAACGACCTGGATGCCTGCCTCCTGTACTTCGCGGATGGCATCGACAGCTTCCTTGCGGACATTGTCTCTGATGCAGAGCACGCATACGAGCGTCAGATCGCCCTCATCGCCCTGGCCGTCCTTCTTGGCAACACCGAGCAGACGCATCGAGCGGGCAGCCTGCTCGTCGATATACTGCATCAGATAGCCCTTTTCGGTCAGCGGCTTGGTATTGCCGTTTTCGTCGATATAGTGTGTGCAGCGCTCCACGATCCGCTCCGGCGCACCCTTGACATAGGTGATGAACTGGTCATCACGGCAGATGGTCACGCTGGACATCTTCTTGGTGGAGTTGAACGCATTGAACTCTCTGACCTCATCCTTGTTCATCTGACCCTCGGCCTTGGAATCCACGAGGAAGGTCATGAGCGCACGGTCGGTGCTGTTGCCGCCGATGACATGGCCGCCGCTTGCATGAGAGCTGTTGTTCAGACCGATACCGGTGACAACATCGAGCTGCAGCTTCGGACAGAGCTTTTCAAACGCATCGAACTTGGTGACATTGCCGGTCACGAGCTCGACCACGGAGAGACGGCCCTCGGTAATGGTACCGGTCTTATCACTGAACAGAAGGCTCAGGCTGCCGGCGGTTTCGAGGCCGTTGATCTTGCGGACAAGGACGTTGTCCTTGGTCATCTTCAGGCTCTGGAAGGAGAGCAGGATGGATGTGAGCATCGGAAGGCCTTCCGGCACTGCACAGACGATGATCGTAACCGCAACCGTGATGGCATTCATCAGGAACTTCAGCCAGCCAATGCCGTCTGCCGGGAGCTCACCCTTGATGGCAGCGCTTGCAGTAACGCCGATGATGATGGCGATCGCACCGATATAGCCGAAGGTCGAGATCTGCTTTGCCAGCTTTGCGAGCTTGACCTGCAGAGGTGTCTGACGGGTATCCTCCTGCACTTCGAGTGCCAGTTCACCGAACAGCGTCTTGTCGCCGACGACCTTGATCTCCATATACGCCTCGCCGCCGCAGGCAACCGTGCCTCTGTAGGCGTAGTGCTTGTTGAGCAGATCCTTGGTGTCATAGGTATCACCGTCGGTGACGGGACATTTCTCAGCCTCCTCGGTCTCACCGTTCAGGGCAGCCTGATCGACCTTGATCTCGCCCTCAACGATCTCGCCGTCTGCCGGGAGCTTGTCGCCTGCCTGCAGATAGACGATATCGCCCACAACGACCTCGCTTGCGTGGATCTCCACGAGCTCATTGTCACGGATGACCTTGGCCATTTCCTTGGCTTCTTCCTCTGCCTTGAGGGCAGAGGCCTTGCCCTCCTGCTTGCTCTCGGAGAATGCAGCAACGCCGTTTGCGATGAGAATTGCGATCAGAACACCCAGCGGCTCATACCACTCGGTATCCGTATTCGCAATGCCGGTCTTGTCGAGAATAAAAAGTACGATCTGCACGACGAATGCGACGAGCAGGATCATGATCATCGGATCCGTGAACCCTTCGAGGATCTTTTTCCACAGCGGGTCAGGGGGGATCTGTGTCAGGGTATTATCCCCGTACTTCTTCCGGCTTTCCTCAGCCTCTGCTTTCGATAGTCCTTTCAGCATCATAAACCTCCATACCTTAAAAATATTTCTTTTTTGCGGGATATCGCTAAAAATTTATGCTGTGATGCTGGAGCGGGATGGTGGAATATCTAATATCTCACGATTCAATTATAGCATGATTTGTCGAAAATGTCAATTCTATTTCCGCACCCTTCCCGTTCTTCACCGTAGAAAACCATTCAGATTATTTGTGCATTCTGTACAAATTATACATTGACATTTTCCGATTCTCAGCAGGCGCTATCCGTTGAGCTCCCCGATAAAATCCATGATGATCTCGGCGCAGGCATCGGGTTTCTGGCTGTAAATGCAGTGATCCCCCGGCAGCAGCACGACTTCACAGGCGCCGAGCTTCTCTGCATAGACGGAAAGCGTATTTTCCCGGATCTTTTTGCAGAACGCCAGATATCTTTCATAGAGCGTGTCCTCATCTGTATCCGGATCTAGATGAAAAAACGGCAGATACGTTTCTCTGTCCAGACCGCCGTCTGCGATCAGCTCTTCCTTGGTGCTGTAGCCGAATTCTGCACAGATGTAGAGCTTTGGCACATCATTGGGAACGAGCATATCCCATGTTTCGTTCATATTGCGGTGCATCATGGCGTCCTCGGCGATGACGGCGGAATTCTGAAAGGTCAGCAGCGCCAGCGCATATTCTGCACGCTGTTCCCCGGCAGTGTAATACGCCTTTTCCGGCAGCATGGTTTTCACAAGCAGATCGCCGAGGCCTCCCGCACCCATGATGTCCAGCCGATATGCACGCAGAAACGCCGGATCGGGTTCTGTGCGCATCTGATCGGGCGCATAGTTCCGGAGCTCCGATGTGTCCATCAATACGACCGCTTCGATCTCCTCCGGATATCGGCTGACCCAATAGGAAGCATAGATGCCGCCGATGGAATGCGGCAGCAGGATATACGGCGCATCAACGCCTGCACATTTCAGTGCTTCTCTGTACTCTGCAACGATGTTTTCGACGGTTCGCTCCTGCGAGGTGTTATCACTCAGCCCATAGCCGGGCCGGTCAACGAATATGACCTGGTTCTCTTCTTCCAGAGCAGCGGTCATGCGCCTCCACGAAAGACACGGATCCGGATAGCCGAAGCCTGCAATCGCAACGATTCTGTGCTTTCCGTTTTCAGCGCCGCAGCGGAGGACATTGACGGAATGACCGCCGACCGGGACAAGGTGGGAATAGCCGTTTTCTGCCAGAAATGCCCTGTCCTGCTGCAGCCGGATGCGGCTGCTGATCCAGATCATCAGCCACAGAACAAGCAGGCACAGAACGATGATGCAGAAGATCCTGACCGTTTTTTTGACTTTCACAGACACCACCTCATTTCCGGTTGATTACCATCATTGTAGCATAAAGCCCCCTGAATGTCAACAAAAAACGCCATCGTATCTTAGCAATACGATGACGTCACAGCTTGTCGATAAAGTCTGTTTTCTGGTGCTGGCGCACTGTGGAGCGCCCCTACCCCAACCCCTCCCCCACTGGGGGAGGGGCTATATTGCGGGGC
>CAMNDR010000069.1 GCA_946535685.1 uncultured Clostridia bacterium
GCAAGCAGATGTGCCGCCAAGCCGTCAGGCGGGCTTTGTGCGGTGTTGCCTTAACATACTTCACTGGAACCGATCAGCTCCCGGAGCTTTTGCATCTCGCCCGGTGTGATGGTCACACCCTTGCCGTACTGTGAATGATCGAGCGTCCATGTCCGGAGATCATAGACCGGCTCTCTGCTGTCCCAGCTAATGAAGTTCAGCTCCTTCACCCAGCCGTTATTCGGCTCGGAAATGGTGCCGATGTGCTTGTAGATCTCAAATGTATGCTTCATGATGATACTCCTCCGGAATAGCATTGCAGCCTTTGCGCAGCATTGGCTGCAAGCGGTAAAAGGGCCTTTCAGCGCATGCTCTGCACCATTCGTAATAGGAGACTACGCATGCGACCTGCCAGCGGGGGCTCCCCGCATAGCATTGCAGCCTTTGCGCAGCATTGGCTGCAAGCGGTAAAAGGGTCTGTCAGCGCATGCCCTGCACCATTCGTAATAGGAGACTACGCATGCGACCTGCCAGCGGGGGCTCCCCGCTTCATGATGATGGCGTTTTCCCGGGGGTTCTCGTAATAATCCGGCCGGATGCCGAGCTCCCGGAAGCCGTGCTTTTCGTACAGCGCACGGGCAGCGGTATTGCTCACCCGTACCTCGAGGTAGAAATCCGCCTCCGGATGCGCCGCAAGCGCTGTTTCCAGCAGCAGCGCACCGATGCCCTCCCGGCGGTGCTCCGGGTCGGCGGCAATGTTGCAGATCTCCGCCTCGCCTGCTGCGCAGAAGCAGACCAGATAGCCGACAGCGGTTTCACCGTCCAGCGCAGCCCAGATGGCCGTGCAGGCGTTTTCGGCGGCGTCGATGAAGTTCTGCAGGCTCCACGGATCGGAGAAGCATTTCTGCTCCATCGCAGTGATCTGACTGAGGATGGACGTATCTGCCGAACGGATCTGCTTAATTTTTCGCATCATACCATGTCTCCCCGCGGTTCACATCCGCTGTCAGCGGCACGGAAAGCTCCGCTGCATGGAGCATTTCCTCCTGCAGCACTTTTGCGGCAGCATCGGCATCCGCAAGCGGCACCTCGACGATCAGTTCGTCATGCACCTGCAGGATGAGCTTCGCCGAGGGCACCTCTCCGGCAAGACGCTCATGGACATGCACCATCGCCAGCTTGATGAGATCGGCAGCCGTGCCCTGTACGGGCGTGTTCATCGCAATGCGCTTGCCGGCAGCCTGCACCATCTTGTTCTTCGCCTGCAGCTCCGGCACATAGCGGCGCCGTCCGAGCATCGTGCAGACATAGCCGTCTTTTGCGGCTTTTTCCACGGTGGTGTCAAGGAATGTGGAAACCTTCGGGAAGGAGCCGAGGTAATCGCTGATATACTGCTTTGCCATCGGCACGGATACGTGGATATCCTTCGACAGGGAGAATGCTCCCATGCCGTAGAGAATGCCGAAATTGACCGCCTTGGAGGCGCTGCGCATTTCGGGCGTGACTTCCTCCGGCTCGCAGCCGAAGACCTTCGCTGCCGTTGCGGTGTGGATGTCGGCACCGCTTCTGAATGCCTCCTGCATGGCAGTGTCGCCGGAGAGATGCGCCATGAGCCGCAGCTCGATCTGGCTGTAGTCGGCATCGAGCAGAATGCAGCCGGGGGCAGCACGGAAGAATTTGCGCATCTGCCGTCCGAGCTCTGTGCGGACGGGAATGTTCTGCAGGTTCGGCTCTGTCGAGGAAAGCCGTCCGGTGCGGGTCTCGGTCTGGCGGTAATTCGTGTGGATGCGGCCGTCTTCTGCGACCGCCGAGAGCAGGCCGTCCACATAGGTCGAACGGAGCTTGGTGTACTGGCGGTATTCGAGGACCTTTGCCACGATCGGGCTCTGCCAGCTTAGCTCCTCGAGCACTTCGGCATTCGTGGACCAGCCGCTCTTGGTTTTTTTCTTTGCCGGAAGACCGAGCTTTTCAAAGAGGATCCTGCCGAGCTGCTTCGGGGAGCTGATGTTGAATTCCTCGCCGGCGATCCCGTAGATCTCTGCGGCAAGCTCGTCGATGCGGCCGGTGAGACTTTCTCCGAATGTGCGGATGCCGTCCTGATCGACCAGCACGCCGGTGTGCTCCATGGAAGCGAGCACGTCCGTCAGCGGGAGCTCGATATCCCGCCAGAGCGGGAGCATGCCCTCGTTTTCCAGGCGGGAGATGCCCTTTTCATACATGTGCTGCAGTGCCGCAAGATCGGCATAGGCACCGAGTTCGTCAAAGCGGTGAACGTTCAGGACAGCACAGACTGCCGCTGTGCTGTAATCTGTGGCGGACGGGTTGAGCAGATAGCCGCAGATCGCCGCATCAAACACGATCCCCCGGAGCTGTGCGCCGTGGGAGAGCGCATAGCGGTAGTGGGGCTTGGCGTCATCCGTGAGCTTCGGGAGATCACTGCTGAGAAAGGCGAGGATCTCGCTTTCCTCGGAGGTCTGCATGACCTGTGTGCCGGAGAGAACGGTCAGCGTGCCGTCCTGCAGCAGATAGGCAGCAGGCGTATCCTGCTGCAGAGAAGCCATATCCCATGCAGCTTCCGTCAGCTCCGGTGCTTCTGCCGGAACTCCGCCGACCTTTGCGGCATCGCCGCATTGGGAGGCACCTGCCAGCGGGGGCTCCCCGCCGCCGCCGCCGAGCGGTTCAAGGCCAAGTCTGTCAAGCAGCTTGTACAGCTCCAGCTCTGTCAAAATCCTGCGGAGCGTGTCGGTATCCTGCGGGGCAGGCTGATAATCTGCCAGATCGGTGGAAACAGGCGCATTCGTGACGATGGTCGCAAGCCATTTGCTGTGCTCGGCATCGGGACGGCCATCGAGGAGCTTCTGGCGCATGCGGGGCGTGGCGCTGACCTCGTCGATGTGGTCATACATTGCCTCGATGGTGTTCCATGCCTGGATCAGCCCCATCGCCGTCTTTTCGCCCACGCCCCGGATGCCGGGGATGTTGTCGGAGCTGTCGCCCATGAGCGCTTTCAGGTCGATGATGTGGATGGGCGCAAAGCCGTATTCCTCCGTGAAGCGCTCCGGGGTGTAGGGGATGGTCTCCTTGGTCTTGACAAGGCGCACGGTGACATGCTCCGTGATGAGCTGCAGGCTGTCGCGGTCGCCGGTCATGACGCTGCACTGCGCACCCTGTACATCACAGGCATGGGCGAGCGTGCCGAGGATATCATCCGCTTCAAAGCCCTCTGCGGAGAGGACGGGAATGCCCATCGCCGTGAGGATCTGTTTGAGATAGGGCATCTGCATGGCGAGCTCCTCGGGCATGCCCTTGCGGGTGGCTTTATAGGACGCATCCGCTTTATGGCGGAAGGTCGGGCTTTTCAGGTCAAATGCCACGGCGATGCCGTCCGGCTTTACCTCGCCGAGCTCCTTGAAATACATCTGGAAGAAGCCGAACAGCGCATTTGTGAACACGCCCTTGTGATTGGCAAGCGCCTTCACGCCGTAGAATGCACGGTTGATGATGCTGTTGCCGTCGATGACAAGTAAATGCATGGATTTGTCCTCCGTTCTGAGAATCTGTACCTATTATATCACAGATAGGGCAGAAATGCAAGCGGCGGACAGTATTCTGTGCGCAAAAGAATCCCCCTGCCGGAGCAGGGGGAGGATCTGGTTATTTGCGGACAAAATCGGAAATTTTGGCATCTTCATTTCCAGCGCCGACAGCGGCGGAATAGATCAGGATGACGGCGGCATCGGAGGCATTGACCGTGCTGTCTTCATTGACATCGGCGGCCCTGATCTGCGCCTCGGTCAGGCCGAGCTCTCTGCCTGCGCCGGCGGCTGCGGCTGCGATCAGGACGTTGGCGGCATCGGAGGCGTTGATCGTGGTGTCGCCGTTGACGTCGCCGAGGGGGGATTCGGTGGGCTCGGTTGCGGGTTCACCGTTTAATGGTGCAACCTTAGACAAGGGAGTGGATGATAGACCCATAAAAGGCAACACAGGTTGATCGAACGGCTCCCATTCTCCGACAATGGTTCCATCCTCCAGCATTTCCGGCTGAGCGCAGAATGATCTCCAACAGCTTTCCTCCGTATCTTTATACGCCTCAGTCAGTATCAGTTTACCGTCTTGGATTTTCCAAATAGCTGTAACGGAGTTTCCTTCGCTGTCTTTACATGATACTCCTTTATACATGAAGCGTGTTTTATCTGCATCGGAAAACAGGTGCGTAATGGTATCGTTTTCGTAATAATAACCTTCAATCAGATCATATCCCTGCATAATGTACAGGATGTCCCCGGAGATATAATATCCGATCTCAGAGAGCGTTTTGTCCTTATACGTGGTCAGCCACTTACTGCTGACAGTGTCCAGCTCCTTGGTATTGAGAATGCCGGTCGCTGTCTTTCCCTTGTAATTTGCCCAGTTCTCCGAAACATTTTTCCGGTACATCTCCACAATGTCCGCAAAAACCGGGTTTTCGACCGAATGCTGCTCGGGTTCGGTCGGTTCGGTTACAGGTTCGGTCGGTTCGGTTACAGGCTCGGTCGGTTCGGTCGCAGGTTCGGTGATGGGCTCGGTTGCGGGTTCTCCGGTTAATGGTGCAACCTCAGACAACGGGGCAGAGTGCTTAAGCGATGTCACCGGCTCTATCTTATTTTCACGCGACTCCCACTCTCCGATAATAGTTCCGTCCTCCAGCATTTCCGGCTGAGCGCATAATGATTTCGCAATGCGCTCTTCTGATGAGCGTTCAAAATCTTTATAAGCCTTAGTCAGTACAAGTTTGCCATCCTGGATTTCCCAAAAAGCTGAAATGGGTTCATGGATTGAACCAGATTCAGAGGTTGAACTGGATTCACCATCGCCATTGTTGTCATAGATCCAGATGTGTTTATAATAAAATGTTGCTTTCTTTGTACCTGAAAACAGATGGGTGATAGTACCGTCATCATAGCTGTAGCCTTCGAGAATACCACTTCCCCCGATAATGAACAGATGATTATCTTCAATAGAATATCTTACCGTAGCGAGTGTGTGGTTCTTGTACTTGGTCAGCCACTCACTGCTGACAGTGTCCAGCTCCTTGGTATTGAGAATGCCGGTCGCTGTTTTTCCCTTGTAATTTGCCCAGTTCTCTGAAACATTCTTCCGGTACATCTCCACGATGTCCGCAAAAACCGGGTTTTCGACCGGATGAAGATCGGGCTCGCTTGTGGGTGGGGGCAGAGCCGGCTGGCTGCTGGATTCCGCTGCTCTGATATCCGCTGCACCCATCACAGCGCCTGTACCGATCAGCACCGCGGCACAAAGTGCCATAGCTGTCATAACAAATTTCATAAAGTACCCTCCTGTGTGATAACATCTCGCCACATCCTGTGGATACTACAATTATCCCATAAAACAGGAACGATTACAAGCGTCCAGGCAAAAAGTTTAAGCATTTTCTCCTATCTGCATAAAAATGCGGTGCGGGTTTTGTATAACTTTCCGCAGCGGGATCTGCACGAAACAGGATCGAAAAAACCAATTGACAAATGATTACAAATGTGTTACAATAGAATTGGACTATCTATATACAGAGAAACGCAGGGCAGCGGGTGCCCGGGAAATGCTGAAAAGAGTATTATGAAAAACGATGAACGGAGGAATCCCCTATGAAATTTTCGGACGGCCTCTGGCTGAACAGGAAGGGCTACCAGGTGCATTATGCATCGCAGGCCTATGAGGTGCGCTGCACGGAGAATGCGGTCTCTGTCTTTGCCACCACGAACCCGATCTACAACCGTGCCATGACGCTCGGCGGCGTGACGCTTGAAATCACCTATACCGCTGTGGCGGACGATGTCATTAAGGTTCACATCGTCCATCACAAGGGCGGGCTGAAGAACCAGCCGAAATTCGAGCTGAACGAGCCACAGGGCTACAAGGCGCAGATCACCGAGGACGAGAAGTCCGTGACGCTGACCGCCGGCAGGACATCCGTGCGGA
>CAMNDR010000070.1 GCA_946535685.1 uncultured Clostridia bacterium
GCGAGTACACCAATTATCTGACCCGTGACATGAATTTTGAGGATGCATGCTTCAATGCGGCAGTCAACAAGAAATGTGTTCACGCCTATGCACATCCGGCGAGATTTGATGTCTGGTTCAACATGACCTTTCTGCCGCTTGTGCCCGATGACGGCGATCTCTGCTACTGTATGTACATCATGGAGATCAATTTCAAGCCCGACGCCAAGCGCCTTTCCACGATCTCAGCCGACATCGCCTCGGCGGTGCTGGAGACCTGTATCAAGCTGCGCAGCCCGGATGATTTTACCGAAACCATGCAGTCGATCTGCGAGGATATCCGCAGCCTCTGCGATTCCGAGCACTGCTGCATCCTGCTGATGGATACCGAGCAGCGGAAATGCTCTGTGCTCTGCGAAGCATTCTATCAGGGCTCCGGGCTGCTGTCCATGACACAATATGTGGATGATTCGTTCTATGAGATCGCCGATTCCTGGAAGGAGACGATCTCCGGCAGCAATTGTCTGATCGTGAAGAATGCGCACGACATGGAGATCGTCCGGGAACGCAATCCGCTCTGGCACAAGTCCATCACGTCTGCCGGCGGGAGGACGATCGTCCTGTTCCCGCTCGAATTCAAGGGCGAGCTGCTCGGCTATATCTGGGCAGTCAATTTCAGTCCGGACAAAGCGAACATGATCAAGGAGACCCTTGAGCTGACGACCTTTATCCTGGCATCGGAGCTCTACAGCTACCGGATGATGGAAAAGCTGCATATTCTAAGCTCCACCGACATGCTCACCGGCGTGATGAACCGCAACGAAATGAACCATTTTGTCGATGCACTTGCGGAGAGTGCGTCCGGGAAATCGGTCGGCGTGCTGTTCGCTGACCTGAACGGCCTGAAGTCCGTCAATGACGGCGAGGGGCACGATGCAGGCGATCTGATGCTGAAGCATGCAGCAGATGCGCTGCGGGAGGTGTTCGCCGTGCATGAGATCTTCCGTGCAGGCGGCGATGAATTTGTTGTGGTGCTGACAGACATCACGGAGGATGCGCTGCAGGAGAAGGCGGAACGTCTGCGGGCGGCTGCGGCAAAGTATCCGAATGTCGTCTTTGCGATCGGCGCAGCGTGTGCAGACGATGTCAGACAGGTACGCAGGGCACTGCGCCAGGCTGACGAGCGCATGTATTCTGACAAGCGCCGCTATTATGAGCAGCATCCCGAGAAAAACCGGCGTGCAAACCGATAACGGGGATCCCTCCCGCCTGCAGGCGGCATCATCAGACTTGATCGACAAACAAAAACGCATCCGCCTTATCCAGCGGATGCGTCAGACTGTCAAAAAAGCTATTTTGCAGGGTTCGGGGTGCAGGGTGACTCCCCACGGGGTGGGGAGATGTCCGCAGGACAGAGGGGACGGGGCATTCGCCGAAGCTCCCGCAATATAGCCCCCTCCCCGATGGGGAGGGGGTTGGGGGTGGGGCGCTCACCGGTGCGCCAGCACCAGAAAAAGGACTTTATCGACAAACAAAAACGCATCCGCCTTATTCAGCGGATGCGTTTGTTTCTGTATCAGATTCCCCGATATGCCCATAGTGCGCAATGAACTGCTGCAGTGCAGGATAGCTGACATCAAAGGTCTTCTGCATCTTCTCCTCAGAATCCATCATCGTCTTGCGGACACTGCGGATGCCGATGTAGATATCCTTGTCGAGCGGCCCGTCTTCCCAGCCGATATCCTTCGCAAAATCCGTATCGCTGAGGAAAAATCGCATCGCTTCGGTCTCCTTGTACTGCCCGAAATCATCCTCAAGATCATAGAGCGTACTGTCCGGAACGATGAACTGATCGGCGCCCTCGTCAGAGATCACGATGCAGGCCTCGGCGATCTGGAACTCTGCAAAGAGCTTGGTCTGGTCGCCGGTGACGCCGCTCTGGTCAGCGGTTTTGCTCGATGCGGGGATGTAATACACATCCACCACCGTTTTCCCGTCGCCGTTCTCATCTTCGATGTACTGCTCGAATACCTCCGCGATCTGCGCATTGCAGGTATAATTGAGAATGTCATCGTCCACCAGCAGCAGCACGATCATGTCCGGCCGCACAGTCGTGACCGCCTGCCATACAAGATAGCCCGTCACCGCGGCAAGAAAGCCCGCGATCCCCATCCACCATTTGTTATGGTAGAAGAAATTGCCGATCTTCTGCGGGATCGTGTAGTGCTTTTCCGCCTCATGCTCCTCGTGGATGGTCTCGCTCTCCTCGATCACGCCCTGCTTGAGACGGATGAGCTCCAGGCGCTCCTTCCGGAGCTGTTCCTCATAGGCACGGCGCTCTGCTTCTTCCTTTTCACGGGCAAGTGCCTGCTGCTCCGCCTGGATGCGCTGCTGCTCCTCCTCGAGCTTTCGGGCTGTCTCCAGGACGGAATTGTCTTTTTTCTTCATGCATCGGCTCCTTCAGGTTTGCTTATGTGCGGTGTTGCCAAAAAGATGCGGGTGCAGGGCGGTCACCGCCCTGCCGAGGGGTTGAGGGGGCGAGCAGCCTCCCTAAGCGGTCGCAATGCGACCGCAAAAGCCGTGCATCATGACAAGCGTGTTCATTTATCATATAGAGATTTGCTTATGAGACCGCATTCATCACCGCATCCACGATCTCAGGATAATACCAGCTATTCCCGCCGCGGTCAAGCAGGCCATAGCTTGTCTTGCTGCCGTTGTCCCAGATGAAGCACGGAATGCCCCGTTCTGCGGCAGCCTTGACATAATAGGCATAATAGGCAGCCCGCACGGCCGTGTTGCCCTTGTCCTCAGCACCGAATTCACCGATGATGACAGGAACACCGTTGTCGATGAAGATGCGCTTGAGCTTGTCGAACTGTCCGTTCAGCTCATCCTTGCCGGCCTGGTCAAAGCTGCGGTCATCCGGGAATTCCTTTGTCGTCAGCTTCCACGGCGCATAGTTGTGGATGGAGACGATGATATTCTTGTCCTGCGGCAGCACCAGCCCGTTCACGGCCGCATCCGTGATGGAGGCAGCGTGCGTTGTGATGATGAGCGTGCGGTCTGCATTCTTGCCGCCGGAGGCTCTGACCGTGCTGATGAACTTCTGCTGCAGATGGTTGATGACATCCCGCTCCTCATTGGTGCCGCCCATCCATTCTGTGGATGTTCCGTGGATCCGGGGCTCATTGAGGCCCTCGAACAGGAGCTTGCTGTCGTAGTCCCTGAAGCGCTCTGCGATCTGTTCCCAGGCACGGACGAATTTCGCTGTGACAGCGCTCTCCTCCGCAGCGGACGGATGCATCCAGAGCGCATCCTCATGATGCGTATTCAGGATGATATAGAGGTCATTTTCCACGGCATAGTCCACGACCTCCTGCACCCGATCCATCCAGGCGCTGTCGATCGTGCCGGATCCGTCCATATGATTGCCCCACGAAACAGGAATGCGGATCGCATTGAAGCCCTTGGCCTTGACCGTGTCGATCATCGCCTTGGTGGTCTTGACATTGCCCCAGTAGGTCTCCAGGTTTTCGGGCTTGGTCTTGTTCTTGTCATCATAGCAGTCGAGTGTGTTGCCAAGATTCCAGCCGACCCGGATATCTGCGGCGATCTGTGCTGCCTGTGAGCTGTCGGTATTCACGGGAGCTACCTCCTTGCTGTCGTTCTGGCTGCTCTCTGCAGGTTCAGGGGCAGGAGCAGGGGACTGACCGGGCTCGTTGCCGGTGCTGAATTTGACGGTAACGGAATCGAGCGTAACGCTGTCCTGCTCGCTCCACCAGAAACCGATGCCAAGATCGCTGATGCCGGTGTGCTTTGCGGTATCCGGCAGGATCCAGGTCAGTGTCAGATCAGAGGCATCCGTCAGGATGGCGATGTTGTCACTCGTGTACGGTTCCCCGCCGCCGCCGGTGCCGAATGCGCCGACGTATTTTTTCAGCGGAGCCGCTGCAGTCAGATGATAGGTCACTGCCTGCGGGATGCCGTCCGCACCGAGCAGATCCCCGACAGGAACGCTGGCATATTTGGCATCGTCATCCCCGAAGCGCAGTGTTTCGCTGACGCTGACCGTCTCGGTTTTATCAACGGGGAGCTCGGCTGTGCGTGTGTAATTGCAGATGATCTCCCGGAGGTTGACGCTTGAAACGCCGCCCCACCAGTAGCCGATCTGCACTTCGCCTCCTGCGGCGATATAGGGCTGGACATCTTCCGGCACATCCCAGCGCACCTCGGCAAAGCCGCCCTGTGTCGCTGTTTCAAAGTCCGGTGACTGGTACCAGCCGTCTGTTCCGGCAGCGCAGTCCTCCGTCACAGAGATGCCGCAGCCGCCCTTATAGGTGCCGATGTTGCCGTCGGCATAGAACACAAATACAAAGGATTCGATCCGGTCGCCCTCCTGGATGAAATCGCTGAGCGGGACCTTGCAGTTCTTCCCGGCATCATCCGCACTGTCGCGGTTGAGCGTTGTATTGAGCTCAAGCTGTGCGCCGAGCGTCGAGGTCACCGTTTCGGTCGGGCTCACATGCACGGTGGCAGGCTCGGTTTCCGGCTGCGTCTCCCGGATGCTCTCAGCTTCACGTTCTGCTGTGCTTTCTGCCTCAGTTGCAGAAACGCCGTCAGATTCCGCAGCGGACGACGGTCCGAGCACCTGCTCCTGGCATCCGGTCAGTACCGTGCAGCCGAGCAGCGCAGCACAAAGCGCAGCGGCGATGCGGGCAGGGATCTTCTTCTGTATCATAGCTTCTCCTCCTCTTTCTGATACCTAAATTATAACACTGCAGCGCAGCAAGAGTATGGCTTTTTTATGAACACGGCGAAACTTCGGAGCTTTTACCAATTTTTCGGGCGGATCCCATCGCCGAATTGTCCATTTTCGGCAGTGCAGAGGATGCATTTCTTACTTCAATTTGCATAAAATTTGATATGCGATTTTGTCCAAAATGCAGAAATTCTCGTTTACCGTAATTTTTTTCAAAAAACAGGGTGATTTTTTGTGGATTCTATGTTATAATAAACAATAGGTATTCCTGCATATCCATATTGCAGGCGATTATTTTTTCAAAGGAGGACTGACCCAATGAAGCACCCTATCATAACAATTGAGCGGGAATACGGCAGCGGCGGCAGCATTATCGGAAAGCTGGTAGCCGAGCAGCTCGGTATTCCATTTTATAACCACGAGATCCTGGAAATGGCCTCCGAACGGCTTGACGTACCGATCTCGAAGCTGGAGGGCGCCGAGGAATCCTCACCCAAGAGCTTTCTGTATGCGCTGCTGATGAATTCCAATCCTGCCAGAACGATGGAGGACAATATTCCTGTATCTGACAAGCTGTACATCACCGAGACCCAGATCATCCAGGAGCTTGCCGAGCAGGGGAGCTGTGTGATCGTAGGGCGCTGTGCCAACTGGATCCTGCGGGACAATCCCTACCGGTTTGCGGCGTTTGTGTATGCACGGCGGGATTTCCGCCTGCGCTATGCCCAGGAGACCTACGGCGTGACAGCAAAGGAGATCGACACGGTGCTGCCGCGCATCGACAGCCGGCGGGAGAAGTTCTACAACATCAACACCGGCGGCAACTGGCATGACAAGGGAAATTATGCGCTCTGCCTCAACAGCGGCGTGCTTGGCATCGAAAGTGCCGCACGGATCCTGGTGAGCGCCGTGCAGCATTTCCCGGAGCCGGAAGCAGCAGAGAAGCCCGAAGCGAAAGAATGAGAGAAAGCGCCTGTTCTGAAAATGAACAGGCGCTCAGTTTGTCGATAAAGCCCATTTTCTGGTGCTGGCACACCGTTGAGCGCCCCGCCCCCCAGCCAATGCTAACAACTTAGCAGAACCCTAATCTGCGGGTGCAGGGCTGCATAGTCCTGCTGCGCTTTAAGCGACCAGCAGCGCTCGCAAGCTCGCTGGCTGTCTGCTTATGCCGAGGGAGGTTTAGGAGGGGCG